>JAIRYH010000130.1 GCA_031267855.1 Prevotellaceae bacterium | reverse complement strand
GGTACACCGCGAGACTTTCCCGGTACACCGCGAGACTTTCCCGGTACACCGGGAATCTTTCCCGGTACACCGCGAGACTTTCCCGGTATACCGGGAATCCTTCGCGGTACACCGCGAATCCTTTGACGCCGGCAGGCGGTTCTACTGCGTTCTGCGCGGCGAAAAAGAGCTATCTTTCCGGGAAAAATCGTATGGAAAGTCCTCTTAGGTGTTTGGTCGTTAGCGACCTTTCCCAGATTGCTTCCAAAGTAGAATGGGAAGGATTGAAATCCCTGATAAAGATAGAATCGGAACGTTCCCGCCGGGGTATGGAGAACTCCTTGCACTGGGTCATTGATGTGGGGTTTAATGAAGACGGCAGCCGTAAAAGGAACGGATTTGCCGCATAAAACTGTTCGCTGCTCAACAGAATGGCTCTTTATCTGCTGAAAAACGACAAAACTACTAAGGTCGGGGTCGGAGGCAAAAGGCTCAAGGAAGGATGGGGCAACAAGTTTCTGATAAAACTTATCAGATATTAGATGCGGCGACCTTGCCCGATTTTTCAGAATAGGAGCCTGGCGAGAAGGCGCTTTGCCGTGTCGAATTTTTCAACTTCCCATCAATACGACCGCGCCGGCTATTGCGCAATAGAGGGCAAAGTAAATGAGTTTACCCTGTTTGACAATCGCAATCATCCATTTGCAGGCAGCGCAGCCGGCAACGAAGGCAGCAAAAAATCCCGCCAATAATGCAAGGGCAGACAAACCGCCGGTACCTGTAAAACCGCCTTTCATCAAATCCAGCGCTGCCTCGCCCAGCACAGGAATGAGCACCATGAGGAACGAAAACTGTGCAACGGTTTCTTTTTTATTACCCAGCAGCAAACCGGTAGAAATGGTGGCGCCGGAACGCGACAGCCCCGGCAGCACGGCGCATGCCTGCGCCAAGCCGATGAGAAAAGCGTCGCGGAACGAAATCTTTTCTTTCGCCCGGGGTTTGGCATAACAGGCAAAAGCCAATAACACGGCAGTAATCAAGAGGCACACGCCTACGATCGTCAGTCCGGAACTGAACAGCGATTCGACGCAGTCTTTAAAAAACACGCCTACCACGGCCACCGGAAGCATTGATACGATAATCTTTGTTACGTATTGCGTTTCGCTGTTCCACTGAAAACGAAAAACCCCGCTGCAAAGCCGGGCTATTTCTTTCCACAGGACGACTATCGTGCTGCACACGGTGGCGGCATGCACCGCTATGGCAAAAGTCAAACTTCCCTCGCCCTGCAGTCCGAAGAGCGCTTCGCCGATTTGTAAATGACCGCTGCTGCTTACCGGAAGAAACTCCGTAAGCCCCTGTATTAATCCCAGAATAAGCGCTTCCCACCAATCCATACTTATTTGTTTTCCGTTGTTTTCGGTTTGCGCATGATCGCGTAAATTTCTATCACAAAGCCGGCAATCACGACAACAGGAGCCAGCGTGACGCGCGTAAAACTGAATAACTTCGAGCCGTCGAAGACGTCCGGGTTATCGCTCCTGCCTCCCAGCATAAGTAAAAATCCCAGTACAATCACGCCGAAACCGAGGGCAATGTATTTGTAGTTTTGTTTATCGACAGCGAACCATGCCGTTTGTTTTGCCGCCTTGTCGGCAGTAGCGGCAGGTTTTTTTGTTGCAGTGGTGTTTTGTACCATATCTTTTAATGTTTAAAAAAATTATTCCATGTTTTTTGGTTTGCGCATGATGGCATAAATTTCTATCGCAATGCCGGCGCACACTACCCCCGGCGCCAGCGTGCGCGTAAAGCTGAATGATTTCGAGCCGTCGCTCCAGCCTTCCAGTATAAGCAAAAATCCCAATACAATTACGCCGATACCAAGGGCAATATATTTGTACTGTTGTTTGTCGACGGCGGACCCCGCGGGCTGTTTTGCCGCCTTGTCGGCAGTAGCGGCAGGTTTTTTTGTTGCAGTAGTGTTTTGTGCCATATCTTTAGTATAAAAAATTATTCCATGTTTTCTTTCCGTTGCCGTTAGCCGTCAGGAGGCATACAGGTCGTCTTTATCAATGCGCAGGAACCGTGTTACCGAAAAATAAGTGGAAACCCAACTGATCAGCATGCCCAGCAGCAGCAATGCGGCAAACAGGACGGCCACCACGCGGGCGTCGATAAAGCCCAGCAATTCGCCAAATTCGCTTTGCAGCACATACACCATGCCGGTGATCAGCAGCACCGCAATGATGCCGGCAATGAGCCCCTGCCATAAACTCCGCAGCAGGAACGGTCGCCGGATGAATGCCCGCGTGGCGCCGACAAGGCTCATGGTATTTATCAAAAACCGGCGGGCATGGATGCTGAGGCGAATGGTATTGTTGATAAGCACCATGGAAATAAACAGCAGCAAGGTAACAAACACAAGCATGACCAGTCCGATTTTATTGATGTTTTGGTTTATCAGGTCAATCAGCGAACGTTGATACGACACTTCGCGGATGTGCGGAATAGCCTGCAACTGCCTTTCGATGGAAACGACACTGTCCGCATCGGCATAAGCCGCCGTGAGCCGGGCTTCAATCGATACGGGCAGCGGGTTGTAGTTGAATGCCTCCATAAAATCGGCGCCGAGCAGTTGTTTCATTTCTTCGGCAGCCTGTTCTTTGGAAATATATTTTGTTTGGCGTACAAACGGTGCGGCGTCCAACTGTTTGCGTACCCATGCGGCGTCGGCTTCGGTGGTGTGTTCGTCCAGAATAACCGACAGGCTCAGGTTTTCCTTGAAAAATATGGACAGGCGGTGTGCATTGAGCAGCAATATGCCTGCCGAACCCAGCAGGAACAGCACAAGGGATATGCTGATCACCGCCGATACGTAGGAACTGCGTACCCGCCCTGCCATTACTCGCTGTTTATGTTTTGCCATACGATTCTGCTATGAGTTGTTTGCCGTCGCTGTGAAGCCCGCAGGGCTGAAGCAATCCGGTTTCTTCTTGCTGTTCTCCGGTTTGCTTTGTCGCTGCTCCCGCAATGGCGCTTTTTTATTTACTAAAGCCGTATTTTCCGTCTTTTTTTACGGCTGCCATTCCTTCGTGGAATGTTCTTGCAAATATGCAAAGATACAAAAGATTTACGGATTTAATCGGAACCAGGTCAGGAATTGGCTGACGCCGACACATTGCCTTTCTGCCTTTTACCCTTCTACCTTTTCACTCCGGTATTTTTTGAGCCAGTGCAAAAAACCGAACGACGCCATCCCTGTTTTAGTGAAACTCTCCAGCGCAAGGAACAGCAAACCGCCAAAAGGATAGCGGACGGCATTGGTAACGTTTACGGTCATCCATGCCGCCCAGCAATCCAGTTTCTTCTGCGCCGACAGCCACTGCGCCGTGAGAATAACCACCAGAATGAATGCATCCAGAAACGGCTGCCCTGCCTGCCGCACCGCCGGAAACCACAGGTGCAGCTGCGACACCGTCCATCCCAGTCCCGCGGTCAATACCGTTACGGCAAGCAATACAAAAATCCGTTGCCGGCGGTTCAGCAGGGTAATTTTCAGTTCGTGCTGACTGTTGGCTTCACCGGCGTGCGGATGCGTCCAGCGATAATGACCGAACAGGTTTATGGCAAATGATATGGGCTGAAGCATCATGCTCGAATATAATCCCTTTTGCAAAAAAAGCGGAAACAGTAGCAGGTTGTACAGGTAGCCCACCCAGAAATTTGCCGTTTTGGCACGCATGGCAAGGAAAATGCAAACCAGTCCGGCGAGCGTGCAGGCAACTTCCAGATAGCTTACCTGCTGTTTGCCGACGGTAAAAAAAACAGTATGTACGTCGAAAAAAGAAAACATATTTTATTTATGAATGGTTGAAAACAGGGCGCAAAGATACAATTTTAATTAAGAATCGGCTGACGCCATGGTGCGCCTGCCGCTCCTTTTCACCTTTCACTTTTTCACCTTTCACTTTGAAATACGCCCCCTCTGCGGGCAGTGTGAAATTTTTCTTCTATCTTTGGGAAAAATAAAGAGGCTTTTAAAAAAGGTTAACGGATAAGCCTTCGCAGGTAAAATATTTTTTCAAACAACAAAACGATGCGTGAAATACTGTGGGTAGCCGGCGGCACCGGCTTTATTTTCCTGATGACCTGCCTGGGTGCGGCAATGGTTTTTTTCTTCCGGCGGCGCACAGCCCGGGTCATGCAGACGCTTTTCCTCGGCTTTGCCGCAGGCGTCATGATTGCTGCCGCCGTTTTCGGACTGCTGTCGCCGGCAATCGACGAGGCGGAAGCCTTGGGACAAACCGGCTGGCTGCCGGCTGCCGGCGGCTGTGTGCTGGGGGCGCTCTTCCTGTTCGGTCTCGACAGGCTGATTCCGCATCTGCATCCTGCCACCAACACGCAGGAGGGGCTGTCGTCGTCGATGAAACGTACGACGCTGCTCGTGTCGGCGGTTACCCTGCATAATATTCCCGAAGGAATGGCGGTAGGGCTGTCGTTTGCCCTGGCGGCGCAACACGGCGGCGACGCGGCGATGTATGCCTCGGCAGTGGCGCTGGCGCTGGGGATAGGCATACAGAATTTTCCCGAAGGCGCAGCCATCTCGCTGCCGCTCCGGCAGGAGGGGATGAAAGCGGGCAGGGCGTTTTTGCTGGGCTGCATGTCGGGCATCGTCGAGCCGGTGTTTGGCCTGGCGATGGTATTGCTTGCCGGCTTCATTGCGCCATGGATGCCCTGGCTGCTGGCTTTTGCTGCGGGAGCCATGCTCTACGTGGTGGTGGAAGAACTGATACCCGAAGCGCACCTGGGCGAACACTCCAACGCCGGGACACTGTCGGTGATGGCCGGTTTCGTGCTGATGATGATTCTGGACGTCGCGCTGGGATAAGAACTAAGCGTTAAGCGTTGCGGCAGGCGCACCGTGGCTGTTGAGGTCATTGGCGCTGTTGAAGGCAAGAGGTGATTTGCTTTTTGTTGCAACAATAATTATCTTTGCACTGTTGAATATATTACACCAGGACACAGGGAGCGTTTCCGCCTTTAATCCACGATTTGAAACGCATTGGGGAAAAAGCAGGAATATTATTTGATGAGGATAAGGAAGTGATTGTAGAAACCATTTCACAATTTAATATTCGAACACGGTATGACGAATACAAGCGGGAGTTTTACAAAATTTGCACACGTGAATATGCCATTGAATGGATAGACAAGATTAAAACGATTAGAACATGGATAAAAACGATGCTATAGCATTAAGCCGGCAATATTTGAAAAAGGTGCGC
>JAIRYH010000100.1 GCA_031267855.1 Prevotellaceae bacterium | reverse complement strand
CAAACACCTCTTTGAAAGTTTCGCAGGGAATAATCTCTACGTCCTCTTCCCCGAAATACTGCCTTACGGCAATTTCGTGGAAGGAGCCCGGCATACCTTGTATGGCAACTTTTTTCATTCGTTCACGTTTTACAAAAAAATCCTGCTCTTTACGGAGAGCAGGATTTTTATACTGATTCATTTAATCTACCTATAAATTACCCTGCTCTCACCGGTTAAAGTAAAAGTAGCAGTAAAAATAAGTAAAGGAATTATGTTTCATTTTTCGCTGATTACGGGTGCAAAGATACTATTTATTTTTAAATTCCAAGATTACGGGAATAATCGAGGCTCGATTACGGGAACACTCGAAGCTCGATTACGGGAACACTCGTTACAACGGTTTGCCATTATTCCCCTGCAAAAAAAAACACCGCCATCCGTGTGTAAATTAAAAATTTTCATGTATATTTGCAGACATGTTTCTACCCGTTAAAAAAATCCTGCGCCTGTCCGGACTGTTATTAGGCATCGCCTCGCTGCTGGCGCTGCAGTGGCTGTGGCTGCACAACGCCTACCAGCTGGCTTACGGCAACTTTATTACTACCGTGAACGAAGCATTCGACAGCGCCAGCCGGAAAGAACAAACCTACCGCATTCCGGTAGCCGATATTATCAATCCGGGGGCACTGATGATTCAAAGCTGCGGAAAAGAGGAGATACGGATTATCCGCAAATGCGCCGCGCCGGACACCATCGTGTACGAAAATATTTCGGGGCAATCGCTGGAAACCTTTATCAGCCGCGCATTTTATGAGCTGCGTGAAAGCATTACGCCGTTGAATATTTATTGCCTCTCCGATTTATTTGCCGGCGAACTGTACGACCGGGGCATTCCGCTTTCCTTTTCCATCGAGCGGTTCGACCACGCCACGGGGAGGGTAATGGAATCGACCGTGCACCAAATCACGCAGAAGCCGGAGCGCCTTTCGACGCAAACGGTTACCGTTCACAGTACGGCGATAGAAGGTTTGCAGGCGACGCTGCAATTCCGGGAATCCGTTATTTTCGGACAAATGACCGGCACGCTCATGATTTCCTTGTGCCTGTTATTACTGGCCGGCGGCTGTCTTGCCCTGCTGTTCCGCGCCACGCGCGACCGCAAGCATCGCCTGCCGGCGCCGGATGTGCCCGCCGATGTGCCGGGCAAGATTTTTCCCATAGGCAGCTACTGTTTCAATTCCGAAAGAAACGAACTGCAAGGCGTCGAAAGAGTGATACATCTCAATAAAAAGGAAAATGCCATTCTCCTGGCGCTATGCATGGAACAGGGCAACGTAGTGGATCGGGCAATACTGCTCGAAGAACAGTGGGGAAGCACCGGCATCATCTATTCCCGCAGCCTGGATACTTATATCACCAAGCTGCGCAAATATTTGAAAGAAGACCCCTCCGTGCAGATAGTAACCGTGAAAGGACAGGGATACCGGTTAATTAAGAATTGAGAATTAAGAATTAAGAATTGGGGATGGAAAATGCTTTGAAATGGAAAAGACATGTGCCGGCTTAGCGTAAATATTAACAAGGTGGCAACGCTCCGCAATGCGCGCGGGGGCAATGTTCCCGACGTGCTGCAGGTGGCGCTGGACTGCGAGCGGTTTGGCGCGCAGGGAATCACCGTGCACCCGCGCCCCGACGGACGCCACATCCGCTATGCCGATGTATACGCATTGAAGCCGTTGCTTGCTACGGAGTTTAACATCGAAGGCAATCCCGAACCTTCATTTGTAAACCTGGTGCTGGAAGTGCTGCCGCATCAGGTAACACTGGTACCCGACGGACATGACGTGATTACGTCCGGTTCCGGCTGGGACGTGAAAAAACACCTGCCTTTCCTGCGCGAAGTAATCGCGGTGTTCAAATCCAAAGGCATTCGCACCTCCATTTTTGTAAATGCCGATGCGGAAACGGTTCGCCGCGCCGCCGACACCGGCGCCGACCGCGTAGAACTCTATACGGAGCCTTATGCCGCCCGGTATGCCGAAGACCGCGAAGCCGCAACAGCCGCTTTCCTCACAGCCGCCGGGGCAGCCGCAGCAACCGGTTTGGGCTTGAATGCCGGTCATGACCTGAATCTGGAAAACCTCGCCTACTTTTACCGCCGGATCCCGACCCTGCTCGAAGTATCTATCGGTCATGCCCTGATTAGCGACGCGCTGTATTTCGGACTGGAAAATACGGTTCAACTTTACCGGCGACAATTGTCAAACTGAAAATTATTTGTAGCTTTGTACTTCTAAAAATTAAAAAATATGAAAAAAATACAATTGATTGTAAACGCTGTTCTCGTTTTAGCCGTAGGCTGCCTGTATGTTTTACACTTTGCCTGCGGGGGCAAAACAACCCCGAATAATGTGACCGGAGCGGTATACGAAGGCGAAGTTGCCCCGGCAGGCAGCATTGTGTATCTCCAAATAGACTCGCTGGTCAACAGCTACGACATGTACCACGACCTGCGCGGCGAGCTGGAGGTTAAAGTTAAAGGCATGGAAGACGACCTGTCAAAACGCAGCAAAAGCTTTGAACGGAACGTAAACGATTACAAGGAAAAAATCCAAAAAGGACTGGTTACCCGCTCGCAAGCCGAACAGCTGGAGCAGCAGCTGAGCCAAAAACAACAGGAACTGGCAACGTATAGCGAACGTTTACGCAACGAACTGGCGGAAGAAGAAGCGGTCATGCTGCGCCGCATTTACGATGCCATAACGACCTATCTGAAGACATATAATGCCGACCATAACTACTCGTTAATCATCAGCACCAATTCCTCTACAAATACCGTCATACAAGGGCATCCGGGCCTGGACATCACCAGGGACGTATTAATCGGGCTGAACGCAACCTACACACGTCCTAAAAAATAATATAAAGCTTTAAAGACGGCAAAAGTAACGAGGCTGCTCAAAAAGTTTTGAGCAGCCTCGTCATTGAAATATGGCGGATAACCGGACGACGCGCCGGCTAAATCCGCAAATGTATCCATTACCGGTTGCGATACAGTTTCAAAAGAGGCTTCCTGTAATCCCAAACCAGAAGTAAAATAAAACCGACAAGAAGCGAACAGATAACCAGCGGTTTTACATAAAACATAAAATTATTTTTCCGCTGGAATGTTTCGGCAAATTCCTGGGTAATCGTAACCGGTTCCGAATAAAGCTGCAATGTGGTGTTTTTTTCCAGCAGTTGATTATGTAAACTGATCAATTCGGAATGATAAAGCGGTTGCGTTGATTCATTCAATACCAGTAATTGCCCGCTGCCTATTGCCTTTTTATCTTTGTCCTTTTGGAAATATTCGTATTTCTGCAAACTGTCGAACCGGTTTATCTGTTGCTGCAAATAGGCTATTTGTTCGTTGACTTCCTCTACCCTCCGCACATTGTGGCGCTGTACGTATTCGTTCCTGTTAATAAAGTTCATCAGGTTCTGCCGGATGTGCGGAAGCACCTCATGCGAATACGCCCATACGCTGATGTAAAACGAGCCGCGAAGTATTTTGGCAACTTTGGCGGAGTCTCGAGAAAGAATATATTTATTCTCTTCATCAATAATATCGGGCAATCCGTCCTTATTGAGGTCTATGCCGTAACATGCCCGGACGGAATAAATCTTTTTGGCAACAGTTGCAGGAATCGCCAGTTTTCGCACCCAGTCGAGCGGATTGCTGATATTTTCTACCGCCAGCTCTTCGTTGATCAGGTTTACGTAAAAAAAGTTATCCACCACATTTGCCTGTACAAGCATGTGCGCGCTGTAATAAGGCTTGTGGGATGCATACAAGCTGAGCCCAATGGCAATACCAGTCAAGGCAAAGCATGCTAGCCAAACGCTTTTCCGTAAAAGAAAAACAAAGACGGCGCGTAAAACATTTGCGCACCACTGCCCGCATTTTCGCAAAATCTCCAGTAAATCTATTTCCTGTCCGGCATGTTTTTTTGTAGCATCATTTTCCATAGAGCACATGTATTTTTAAATTTTTTTGTGCAAAGATAGAAAAATTTTTACAGACCGGTATAACTTTCCGCAACGGCCGTCAAGGCTGCATAATCCTTTCCCGTTATTGCGTGAAATATTAATTTGCTCCCATCTTTTGGGCTATAGCCCGAAAATACGGAGGTCATATACATTCTTAATGCTTAAATTTCCATCCGTATCCGCCACGCGACGGGATAAAGGTTGTTGGTGCGATTACCAAGATGTTTGACAAAGCCTAACGGAAGATGATGGCAGGTAAGTAAGATGAAATTCTTTTCCGCACGGTCAAGTAAAACAGCGTCGCGGCGCAGGAAGCGCAGGGCGGTGGATACATCCGTGTCAACTGTCGGAAAAGCGTTTTTCCGCAGGGCGGCAGACAATGCCAGCGCCGCCGCGGGAATGATGGCGGCGCCTTTCTGTTCGCCCACGGCTACGCCGGCCTGCAGGATATTCAGCTGTTGCGAAAGCCGTGCAATGAAGGCCTGCTGTGAAAAGGGCAAGGCATGGATATGGTTGTCCCTGGCTTCAAAAACAAATGAGCCGGACAGCCATTTTTCTGCCTGTGCCGCCGCCTTCGACGTCGTGCGGCGTATGATTTTTTCACTGGTTCCCCGGCGAGCGGAGCGCGACGGCGCGGTTTTCTGCAGTACGGTCATGAAGAATCCCTCGCCTTGCACGCGGTGCGGATAAAAATGATAGCCTGCTTCGCTTTCCACAATGCCCCACGCCGGATTAAGCGGCAACAGTACGCGCTCGGCGCCCAGTGTATGCCGTATCCATTTTACGTTTTCGTCGTTTTCGTGGCGGTTGAAGGTGCAGGTACTGTATACCAGCATGCCGCCTTCGCGCAAGGCATTCCACGCGTCGGCGACAATACGGCGCTGGCGTTCGGCGCAAAGCCGTACATGCCCGGGGCTCCATTCCTGTATGGCGGAAGCGGCTTTGCGAAACATTCCCTCGCCGGAGCAGGGCGCATCAACCAGCAGCATGTCAAACGCGCCGGCAAGCGTTCCGAATTGCTGCGGGTCGTTTTGGGTTACTACCGTGCCGGGGAAACCCCATTTCAAAAGGTTCTCAAGAAGAATGCAGGCGCGGTTGCGGATCGCTTCATTTGCTACCAGCAGGCCGCCGGGGGGCAGCAGGCCGGCAAGCAGGGTGGCTTTTCCTCCAGGTGCCGCGCACAGGTCCAGTATGCGGCACCGGGCGCCCAGCGATTGTATCACCGGCGCCAGCTGCGTCAAAAACATGGACGAAGCCTCCTGCACATAATACGCTCCGCCGTGTAACAGCGGGTCGAGCGTGAATACCGGACGTTCCTCCAGGTACGCACCGTCAGGACACCAGGGCACCGGCGTTTCCCGTGCAAATGGACGGGATACTGCTTTTTCCCGGTTGTAGCGGATGCTTACCGGCGCCGCCTGCCGCAGGGCGTCGCGTAAATCGTTGCTTTCCGCGCCTAATAACTGTTGCAGCGACTGAATAAACGATAAAGGCAATTCGGACATAACCATAAAAATTACTGCAAAAATACAGTTTTATAATCGCCCGGTCAAAATTGCCGGACATTTTGCAGGTAAAAAATAAAGTAATGCATTTCCTCCGCCTGTGCGGAAATTAAAAATTTTCCATGCGTGCCTGCGGCGTTTGATTTGCGTACATTTACCGATGCAGCCCGATGATTCGACTGCGCTTTAAAAAAGTTTTGCTTTCATTCAATTTTGTATATCAAAAAAAATACTTATCTTTGTTGCCAAGAAGGGTTCCGTTAATTCGGAATTCTTCTCTTTTATTAAAAAAACATATTTGAAAACATTGTTTTATGGCAAAAGCACACTATGTAACGGAAGAAGGTTTGCAGCGATTGCGGGCGGAATTGGAACAGATGAAAAACGTGGAACGACCTGCAATATCACGGCAAATTGCCGAAGCGCGCGACAAGGGCGACTTGTCGGAAAATGCGGAATACGACGCGGCAAAAGAAGCACAGGGACTGCTGGAGATGAAAATTTCCAAGCTCGAAGGAATGGTTGCCAATGCGCGTGTGATGGACGAATCGCGCATTGACCTTTCACAGGTGCAGATTCTCACGAAAGTGAAAATAAAAAATGTCGCTACCAAAGCCATTATGGAATACATGCTGGTAACCGAAACCGAAGCAAACATTAAAGAAGGGAAACTGGCGGTGGGCACGCCCATTGCGCAAGCCCTGCTGGGAAAGAAAAAAGGAGATATTGTGGAAGTACAGGTTCCGTCGGGAAAGATCAAATTTGAAATCATGAACATTTCAAAATAGACAGCACCATGAGTACCGTATTTTCCAAAATCGTGCATGGCGAAATTCCCGGCTACAAACTGGCGGAAGACGACCGTTTTTACGCTTTTCTTGACATCAACCCGCTGGCAAAAGGGCATGCGCTGGTGATTCCG
>JAIRYH010000096.1 GCA_031267855.1 Prevotellaceae bacterium | reverse complement strand
TTCTCCGGAGGCACCATACGCGTGCAGAACAAATATATATTCCAGGGAGGCGGCACCCTGACGGTTGAAATTCCCGAGTTGAAAAAAGGAACGCAGCCTTTTTCCAGAGCGATTCCCGTAACATCAACAGCTGTGCAGACCGTCAACCTGTCGGGTTATATACTGACCCCTGCCGCCGGCGGCAAGGAAGTAACCGTGAAATATACATACAAAAACAACGGCTTTACCCTTCCCGGCACCGGAATAGAACTGGGCTTCGACCTGTCCATTTCGAATGCGGCCATCGGTGAAGCGCGCGGCTACTTTGGTCATTACACGGAGTATGCCCGCCAGACGATAGACATCGGCGACTTTGACGATTTCAACGGATCCCTGAAATTGAAAGAAGCTTCGATCGTACTGGACATAAGGAATACGATTGAGATCCCCTTCCGCATGGTGATCGACACCATCCGGTCGTACACCGACCTGACGCCGGGCGCGCCGCCGGCTGTAGAACGGGTACAGGTTGACAGCCTGACCCTGGGAACCGCTGCCGCTACGGTAGATACCCTGACCATCCCGGGCGAAGTCCTCAATGTGCTGCCAAAGAAAATGGAAGTAACCGTAAAAGTGCAGTCGAACCCGGACGGCAAAACCGGAACGGACAATGTGATCCGCAGCGCAAACAGCGCCTCGGCAAGCGCAAAAGTGCTGGTGCCCATGAAGGTAAAAGACATTAACATCACCCTGACCGACACGGTAGATTTTAATACGTCCGATATCTCATTCAACAATGTGGGGCTGCTTTTAAACGTCAGGAACGGACTGCCGCTGGGCGTAACGCTGCAGTGCACCCTGCTGGAGAAAGAAAGCAACCGGTCGCTCGGCAACCTCTTCGACACGCCCGTAGAAATTCCTGCCGGCATTACCACGCCTGTCGGAAACGGCGAAAGCGAAGTAACCTCGCCGTCCGAAACACAGAAATTCATTACCGTCAGGGACGACATGTCGGCAAAGCTGAAAGATTCGGACAGGATCATCGTTTCCCTGACCGCCTTCACCGGCGACACAAGCGGCGCCTACGTGCGCATAAAGAAAGACAACTGCGTGTCGCTGAAAATAGGCGTCAGCGCGGGCATCAATGTCGGCGACCTGAAAGACCGGCTTTAAACGGACACCACCGATAAACCAGCATACAAGCAAATCAAAAAATAAAAGAACAAACAAAATGAAATATACTTTAACACTCTTAATAGCCGTAACGATGGGCGCGTCGTTCCATCCGGCGGCAGCGCAGGAAAGCGCCCTGATGAGTTTCATGCGCCAGTCGCCGCAGGCATTGCGCACCAACCCCGCCGGACTCTCCGACTCGGTACGGTGGTTCATGGGCATTCCTTTCCTCCTCTCCCACCTGGGGCTGGATCTGGACGCCGGCATTGCCTACAACGACGTCATCCGGCGGAACGCCGACAACTCGCTGCAAATAAACCCCGACGCAGCCGACAAGATTGCCAATGCCCGCACGATGGCTAACTTTAACTACGAACTCCTTTCCTTCGGGTTTCGCTTCATGAAACAGCACATGATAACCTTCTCCCTGTCGGCCACTGCCGACGCCAGCATCCTCCTCCCCGGCGAACTGGCTTCACTGCTGATCAACGGCAATACGCCGGGCAAGCCGCTATCCGTAACATCGGAAATAAATGCCATGGCATACGTGGAAGCGGCGCTTGGCTATTCGTTTGCCATCAACGAAAACTGGAAGGCGGGCCTGCGCTTCAAATACCTTAGGGGCGGCGCCGGCGCGCGCGGGAAAGACATCCGGGCAACCATCCATACCGACCCGGACGACTATAAAATGACGATTGACGCCAACGCCGCGGTCGACGTAGCATACATCGACCCGGCGGAATCGGTAACGGGCAACACCGGCATGGCTTTTGACGCGGGCATTTACTACAACACGCCCGTAAAAGGACTCAGCATCGGCGCAAGCATGGTCGACTGGGGCTGGATTGACTGGACATCAAACCCCAAAATCTACGAAACAAAAATGGTGAACGGCAGCTTTGAATTTTCCGGACTGGCAAGCCTCAACGACGACTTCGACCACATCATCGACACCCTGAAAAATGCATTTGACTTTGATGACCGGGACGGCAAGGCTTACCGCTCCGTGCTTCCGGGGAAAATTTACCTGAGCGCCGCATACAGCCTCACGAAAAACGACAAATTCGGCTTCCTGTTCAGCACACGGGCGCTGGATCATTTTTCGCGCACCACGTTTACGCTGATGTACAACCGGTCGGTCGGGAAATGGTTCTCCGTAGCGGTGGGCAACAACTTCATGGCGTCGAAACTGTTTAATCCGAGCATGGCGTTCAACTTGAGGGGCGGCGCATTCCAGTGGTACATGGCGGTCGAAAACCTCTCTTCATTCAATCCCGCGGGCATTCGCTCGCTGAACCTGCAAATGGGCTTTAACCTGACGTTCCTGAACATCTCCAAAAACAGGAAAAAACAGGCGGCCCCGAATGACCCCGAAACAGGCAAAAACAGTGAACAGTGAACAATTGTTCACTGTTCACTTATATAGGCGCACTTTCTTCCGTAACGCGCGCGGAGGACGGGAAATTATTTCCAAATAAGCAGCTCAAGCGGGTTCCAGTACGTACTGAAAGTATGTCCGAGCCCTCGGGCACGGTTCCAGTACGTACTGGAAGCATGTCCGAAGCCCTTCGGGAGGGTTCCGGTACCTGTTAAATTAAAATGCGAAACGCGAATTTTACTTATGATAATTTGAGGTTCACGAATACCCATGCATAAAA
>JAIRYH010000089.1 GCA_031267855.1 Prevotellaceae bacterium | reverse complement strand
GAAGAACTAAAAGTTGGCTGGCGCCGGCACCTGTTCAATTTTGAATTTTGAAGGTTGAAGGTTGAATGGCTTACGCCATTGACCGCTTGCCGTCATTCAACCTTCAAAATTCAACCTTCAAAATTCAAAATTGACGAGGCTGCGCTTACCTGCGGTTATGAAAATAACGCCCTTCGGGCGACAGTACATAATTTCTACTGTTGATTCGCATAATTCATAACTCATAATTCATAACTAATCCCTAATTTACACTTTTTGTATCTTCGCAAATTATTTTACTGATCACCTTATGTTCGAAAACTTATCCGATAGATTAGACAGGGCGTTTAAATTGCTGAAGGGTGAAGGGCGCATCACCGAAGTGAATGTTGCCGAAACGCTGAAAGACATTCGCAAGGCATTGCTCAATGCCGACGTAAGCTATAAGGTTGCCAGGAATTTTTGCGATGAAGTGAAGCAAAAAGCGCTGGGGCAGGATGTGCTCAAGTCCGTGCGTCCGGGGCAGATGATGACCAGGATTGTACGCGACGAACTGGCGGCGCTGATGGGCGGACAGGCTGCCGACATTAACCTGAAAGGCACGCCGGCGGTTATCCTCATTGCCGGTTTGCAGGGTTCCGGGAAAACCACTTTCTCCGGCAAACTGGCGCTGCACGTAAAAACAAAAAAAGGTCGCCAGCCGCTGCTGGCGGCATGCGACGTCTACCGTCCTGCAGCCATCGAGCAGTTGAAAGTGCTGGGTGCGCAAATTGCCGTGCCCGTTTATGCGGAAGAGGCGAATAAAAATCCGGTGCAAATTGCGCAGAATGCCATCAGGCACGCCCGGGCAAACGGGTTCAATACGGTGATTGTCGATACCGCCGGGCGCCTGGCAATAGATGAGGAAATGATGCGTGAAATTGCCGCCATAAAAAAAGCCATTGACCCGGGCGAAACGCTGTTTGTTGTGGATGCCATGACCGGACAGGATGCCGTGAATACGGCTGCCGCATTTAACGAACGCCTGGACTTCGACGGCGCGGTACTGACAAAGATGGATGGCGACACGCGCGGCGGGGCGGCTATCTCCATTCGCTCGGCAGTGAACAAACCGTTGAAGTTTGTGAGTGCGGGCGAAAAACCGGAAGCGCTGGACGTGTTCCACCCCGACCGTATGGCAGACCGCATTCTTGGCATGGGCGATATTGTGAGCCTGGTCGAAAAAGCGCAGGAACAGTTCGACGAGGAAGAATCGCGCAGGCTGCAAAAAAAAATAGCCAAAGGTCAATATACGTTCGACGATTTTTACAAGCAAATTCAGTCAATAAAAAAGATGGGCAACATCAAAGATTTGGCGGCGATGATTCCGGGCATGGGAAAGATGATTAAGGATGTGGATTTCGATAACGCCTCGTTCAAACGGATGGAAGCCATTATCCAGTCCATGACGCCGCAGGAGCGCAATGACCCTTCCATGTTCAACGGCAGCCGCCGCAAGCGCGTGGCCGAAGGAAGCGGCACCGGTATCGCTGAAATAAACCGCCTGGTGAAACAGTTCGACGAGATGCGGAAAATGATGAAAACAATGACCGGCAAGGAACAAATGATGAAAAGGCGTTGACGTTTTTCCGGCAGCTTACGTTACCGGCGACTGTCATGAAGCGGACACGAAGGACAGCGCGCCGGACTTTGAACCATGTACACGCGACTTGCGACGGGCGACCGGAAGCTGTCGCAAATCGCAAATCGCAAATCGCGTGTCGCAACACGCATAAAAAGAAACACTGAATAAAATGCAAATTATAGACGGGAAAAAAACGGCAGGCGAGATAAAGCTCGAAATTGCAAATGAAGTAAAAAAAATGACAGCCGGAGGACACCGTGCCCCCTGTCTGGCGGCAGTGCTGGTGGGCAACGACGGCGCAAGCGAAACGTATGTAAACAGCAAGGAAAAAAACTGCCGCGAAGCCGGTTTCCTGTCGCAGGTGCTGCGTTTGCCGGCAACCGTCGGCGAGGCGGAATTATTGGCGACAGTGGCTGCACTGAACGCCGACGGCACGGTAGACGGATTCATTGTGCAGTTGCCGCTGCCGGAACATATTGACGAACAAAAAATCATCGAAGCCATTGCCCCGGAAAAAGACGTCGACGGCTTTCACCCGGTGAATGCGGGACGCATGATGATGGGATTACCGGCGTATGTGCCGGCGACGCCGGCCGGCATTATGGAACTGCTCGAACGATACAATATAGAAACCACCGGAAAACACTGCGTGGTCATCGGGCGCAGCAACATTGCGGGACGCCCCGCGGCAAACCTGCTTTCGCAAAAAGCCTGCCCCGGCAACTGTACGGTAACCCTCTGCCACAGCCGCACGAAAAACATAAGGGAACACTGCCTGCAAGCCGATATTATTGTAGCCGCCCTGGGCATTCCCGGATTCCTGAAAGGCGACATGGTGCGCGAAGGCGCGGTAGTGATAGACGTCGGCATTACCCGCGTTCCGGCAGACAATAAACGCGGATTCCGTATTCTGGGCGATGTAAAATTCGACGAAGTCGCCCCCAAATGCAGCTACATTACGCCGGTCCCCGGCGGCGTGGGCCCCATGACCATCGTGTCGCTGATGAAAAATACCCTGAAAGCATACAAGCTGCACGCCAGAACTAAGAGTTAAGAACTAAGAACTAAGAGTTGGCTTACGCCATTGTGCGCTTGTCGCAACTCTTAGTTCTTAGTTCTTAACTCTTAGTTCTAACGCTGAACAGTTCGCGGATCACGGCGTCTGCCAGCAGGAAGCGGTGCGGCGGGATATGCAGCCTGTTGCCGGTGCGCAGCAAATCGCCGGCAGCCAAATACCGTTGCGCCTGCTGCAGGCAGTGCTGCAAAAACGGTTCGCCGAATGTTTTTGAAAGATATTGCAAATCCGCGCCTGCCGCCGTGCGCAGCGAAGTGAGGAGATACTCGTTGAACCGCATTTCGGTGGTGAGCGTTTCCATTTCAAATGCCGGCAGCCGGTTTTCTATGGACGCCACATAACGGCGGTTATTCGCGATGTTCCATTGCCGGCTTTGTCCGTTGTACGAATGAGCCGAAGGCCCGATACCGAGGTATGGGAACCCTTGCCAGTAGCCGCTGTTGTGCTCCGCACGAAATCCGTTGCGGGCGAAATTGGAGATTTCGTAATGTTCGTATCCCGCCTTTTCCAGCGTATGGTGCAGGTATAAAAACTGCTGTGCGCCGGTTTCCTCATCCGGCAGCAGCAGCGTTCCTTTTGCATGCTGCTTGCCGAACAGCGTTTTCGGTTCAATGCTCAGATGATAGGCGGAAATATGCGGCACATGGAGCGACAGGGCTTGTGCGACGTCTTGCCGCCATTCTTCCGGCGTTTGCTGCGGAAGTCCGTACATTAAGTCAATCGTGATGTTTTTAAAGCCGGCTGCCTGCGCCGTTTTCACGCAGGTTATTGCCTGCTGCGCCGAGTGCCTGCGGCGCAACAGCTGCAGCAGGCGGTCATGAAACGATTGCACGCCAATGCTCAGGCGGGTTACGCCCATTACGTACAATTGAGAAAGGTATGCCGGCGTGCTGTCGTCGGGATTGATTTCAACGGTGATTTCCGAAAAGGCAGGCGGGGTAAAAAGCCGCCCGGCTTTTTCTATCAGCCCGCGCAGCTCGGCGGGCGGAAGCGCCGACGGCGTGCCGCCGCCAATGTACAGGGTGGCGGGTAAAAGCGGGGCAGGCAAATAATTGCTCCGCTCTTCCATTTCGCACAACAGGGCGCGCACCAGCTGTTCCCTCCATTCCAGCGATACGCTGAAATGAAAATCGCAGTATGCGCACAACTGTTTGCAAAACGGAATGTGAATATAAAGCATTATTTTAGCAGCGCCTGCCCGGCGCCAACGAGTATGCCGCCCGTGTAAATCTCCACCGTATACGCGCCCCTGGCAAATTTTTCCTGGTTGCCGCCATAGAAAATACACATTTCTATGTCGCTTCCCTGATAATCGATTTCGCGCATGTCCGAATATACAAGCTGCCCGTCGCCGGCGTGGAACAGGTTGTTTTGGGATTGCGTCATCAGGATGCCGTCCGGGCCTTTCACGCGAATGAAGACCGCACGGATGCCGCGCCCGGCAATACTGTTTTCAAGCAGGGTAAAGCAGGTCTTTAATTTATCCGTACTGCGCGCCCTCGATACGTCTTTGCCCTTTGCATTGATGCCGGCGATCACCACGTCGCGGGCTTTCAGTATGCCGCCCTGCTCTACTTTCTGCGCCAGGTCATCGGTCGTTTGCATCAGCGATTCGTATTTTTCACGCGATTGCCGCGCTTCGGCTTTTGCCGTGGAGGTTTCCTCGCGCAACTGGATATTCAGGGTGTTCAGCGAATCAAGCTGCCGGATGTAACTGCGCATAATGTCGCGCAGCGTGCCCAGTTCTTTTTCATATTCGCGGATGCGCGCCCGGTTCGTGGCTTCCGTACTCCTGATTTTTTCAATCATCAGGTCCACTTTCTGCTTCTCCTGTTCCAGCTGTGCATTCAGCGTATCGTTCGATGTCTGCAGCGTATTATACTCGCCGCGGAGATGTTCGAGGTTAACGACCAGTTCATCCTTTTCCGTATTCAGCGCCGTAACAATTTTGAGGGTTTCGCTGCGCATGTAAAGCAGCAGGGCAACGAGCGCCACGGCTACAATCGATAATACGACAGCCGTTATTTTTAAGACTGTCCCTGTTTTTTTTCCTGCCTGCCGGCTTTGCGGTACAATGGATTCCATTATTTAAAAGTATTGATCAATGAACAAAGATACCTATTTTTTCGTTAATTCACGGAATAATTTTTCTACGGAGGCGTTGCCGTCCGTTCCGGAAAGCGGCGTGTCCGCCACCGTTTTTCCCTGATCCATGATCACAATGCGATGGCAGACGGCAGCCACTTCCTGCATGATATGCGTTGAGAACAATACGACGCGCTCGCGCCCCAGGTCGGAAATCAACCGGCGGATTTCTATAATCTGGTTTGGATCCAGCCCGGTAGCGGGTTCGTCCAAAATCAGTACCGGCGGCTCATGCAGCAATGCCTGCGCCAGGCCTACCCGCTGGCGGTAGCCTTTCGACAGGTGGCCTATTTTTTTATGCTGTTCGGCGGTGATGCCGACGCTTTCGATCACTTCATCAATGCGCCTGTTCAGCCTGCGCCCCAGGCGGTGCAGGCTGCCCATGAACCGCAGGTATTCACGGACGTACAAATCGGGATACAGTGGGTTATGCTCCGGCAAATAGCCGATGAGGCGCCGCGCTTCCAGCGACTGTCGCGACACGTCGAAGCCGTTGACCGTCGCTGTGCCTGCGGTCGGCGAAAGATAGCCGGTCAGTATTTTCATCAGCGTGGATTTTCCCGCGCCGTTCGGCCCCAGCAATCCCAGCACTTCACCGCGCGCTACGGAGAAGCTCACGCCATCCAGCGCTTTCTGTGTGCCGTACATTTTGGTTATGTTATCGATCTTTATCATATACGATTTCTCCCTGTTTTTTATTGATTAAGCCGGCCATAAAAGCGAAAGCGTGTAAATTTACGCCTTTCTGCCGGACTGGGCAAATTATTTAGAATTTAGAATTTAGAATTAGGAATTAAGAATTGCGGCAGGCGGGCGGGTGGCGCCTTGGGAATTAAGAATTAGGAATTAGGAATTAAGAATTGCGGCAGGCGGGCAGGTGGCGCCTTGGGAATTTAGAATTAGGAATTAAGAATTAGGAATTGCGGCAGGCGGGCGGGTGGCGTCAGCCAATTCCTAATTCCTAATTCCCAATTCCTAATTCAACCTCGATTGGCTTCCCCCGGGGTGGGGGAGACGAATCTACATACTCGATTGGCTTCCCCCGGGGTGGGGGAGACGAATCTACATACTCGATTGGCTTCTCCCGGGGTGGGGGAGACCGGCCTGCAGGCCGGTCGTATGACGGGGAAGCCGGCGGGGTGCGGCGGCGGCATGGAATACACGGCTGCCCGGGTCGGGTTAGAGGGCGGGAAGCGGTTTGTTTTTCAGATATTCGTTCATGCGCGCAATATCCTTGTGCTTGGTGGTGTCGCCGGTAAATGCCGGAAAGAAGGCACGGATGTCATGATATACTTCCTTTGTCCGTACCGACAGCTGGTTTTGTATTTTTAAGTAATCGACGGCTTGTACGATAGCCATCATGTGGATGCTCATCACCTGGAAGGCATTTTCGATGACGGTTTTTGCCAGCAGCGCGGCATTGGCGCCCATGCTGACAATGTCCTGGTTGTCGTTGTTGCACGGGATGCTGTGGACGTACATGGGGTTCGAGAGCGTTTGCGACTCGGCAGTGGTGGAGGTAGCCGTGAACTGCGCCGCCTGCAGGCCGTAGTTCAGCCCCCGGACACCCAGGTTCCCGAACGGCGGCAGCAGGTTGTTGAGGCGTTCGTGGAACAGGTAGTTCATTTGCCGCTCCGCCAGCATGGTCAATTTGGTGACGGCAATTTTCAGTTTGTCCATTTCAAACGCAACGTAGTCGCCGTGAAAATTGCCGCCGTGAAAGACGTTGCCGGCATCTGCATCTACAATCGGGTTGTCGCTTGCCGAGTTTATTTCGTTCATCAATACTTTTTCCGCATTTTCGATTTCGTCGGCTACGGGTCCCAAAACCTGCGGCACGCAACGGATAGAATAATATTCCTGCACCTTGTCTTTGATGTATGTTTCTTCTGTTTTCCGGTCATAGAAAAAAGCGCTGCGCTTGCGGATGCGCGCTGTGCCCTGCAGTGTTGCCCGCAGCAGGGCCGCCACTTTCCGTTGTCCCTCGTGCTTTTTCGAGGCATTGAGTTCTTCCGAGAAATAATCATCGAAGGCCGCCACGATTTCATGCACCATCGCCGAAGAAATAATAGCCCAGTCGAATATTTTTTTCGCATAAAAAAGATTGATCATGCCTATGCCCGTCATGGCCGACGTGCCGTTCAGGAGCGCCAGCCCTTCGCGCACGTGCATTCCGACGGGTTGGAGGCACAGTTCGTCCAGCGCCTGTTCTGCGGGCACCGTTTCGCCCCTGTAGCGGACTTCGCCTTCGCCGATAAGGCACAGCGCAACATGTGCCAGCTGTACCAGATCGCCGCTGGCGCCCACGCTGCCGTGTTCGAATATCAGCGGATAAATATCGTGGTTGATAAATTCGACCAGCAATTTGATGACGGAGGGATGGATGCCCGAATGGCCGCTTAAAAAGGTGCCCAGCCGCGCCAGCATGACGGCTTTGACGTACCGGTCGGGAAGCAGTGCGCCGGCGCCCGTGCAGTGGCTTCTGATGATGTTGTACTGCAAATCGCGGAGGCTTTTATCGTCAATCCGGTATTGCGCCATGGGGCCAAAGCCGGTATTGATGCCGTATATCAGTTTTTCCCTTGAAAACCGGTCTAAGAATTTAAATCCTTTTTCGACGTTCTCCCACGTGCCGTCCGAAAGCGTTACGGGCTTCGCATTAAAAAGGACGTCGTAAACGTCGCCGATGGTTAGTTCCAAATGTATCATACTATCTCCTGTTCCATTTTTTTAAAACGTCGAGCACGGAGGCTGCCCAAAAGTTCCTTACGCCAAATCCTCCGGCTTTTCCCGTTACTTTCCGTGCATAAATAATTTGTTTGGTTGCCTCGTCGAAGCAGACCACGCGATAAGTCCCGGACCGGCTTGCCTTGCTCAGCGTTTCCGCAATGAAGACCAGTCCGAACCGTCCGTCGTTTCCGGTTGAAAGCGATGCAACGATTTTCTGAATATCGGCTTCCGAAATCTCGCGCCGCCGGTTTCTTGACGTTAACAGCCGGGCGTCTGTGCTGTCGTTGCTGGCGCCGGTAACGTCAAAATTATAAGCCAGTATTTCCAGTCCCGTGTATTTTTTGAAATCGTATTTCAGTACCTCCCGGTAGAGTAAATCGTTAATTCTAACAATGCCGTTTTTAAACTGTCTTGGATGTTCCTTCACGTCGGGGGCCGAGGCAAGGGAAAAGTCAATGCCGTAAAAGTTAACCGCCCTGATGTCTATGGGCGCGACATTGTCGGCATGCACGCCGGTTGCATCGTTGCCGGCGGTTTGTGCATTTGCCGCAACGCAAAACGGCACCAGCAGTGAAAAGAAAAAAAGATGCTTTTTCATTTTATTACGTGTTAGATTATAATTTATCATGCATACGGGGTTTAACAAGCCCGCTTGCAAATTTTTTGCGGGGGCAAAGATACGAAATTTAGTTGTAAACACCCCGCAGATTGTCACCGATTAAATCGGACGGCACATCATGCGGTGTTCCAATTTGTGGAATTTTCAAGAATGTTTTATTTTTGCAAGGTTCGCTCGCGCAATTGTTGAAAAAATAAAAAGGCTTGCGGTAGTGCAAGCCTTTTTGTTATTATTATTGGCCAATATCAGTCGTTGAGCGAAAAACGGCAGAAGCCTGTAACTTTCACTTCGGCGTCTACCGATTTTAAATATTGCGCTACGGAAATTTTACCGTCTTTCACGAAAGTCTGGTCTTCGAGGGTGCTTTCCTTAAAGAATTTGTTCAGTTTACCCTGTGCAATCTGTTCAATCATGTTTTCGGGTTTATCTGCCATTTTCGGGTCCTGGCGAATTTGCTCGCGGTAAATGGACAGTTCTTTTTCGATAACTTCTGCCGGGCAATCGTTGCGGCTCACCGATACCGGGTTCATTGCCGTAATTTGCATGGCTATTTCGCGTCCGGCTTCGTTGCCGATGGCTTTTGAAAATCCAACAATGGTTGCGACCTTTCCGGTCATGTGAATATATGAAGAAATGAAAGGTGCCTCCAGCATGCCGTAATAGGCAATCACGTGTTTTTCGCCGGATTTTCCGGTTTGTTGCGTAACCAGTTCTTCAGTGGTTATTTCGCCGATGCGTGCGGCTTTCAATGCTTCGAGTGTGGCGGGAAACGCTGCCAGGGCGATGTCGCCAATGCTGTTTGCCAAAGCCTTGAATTCGGCATTTCCGGCAACGAAGTCGGTTTCGCAACCCAGCGCAACCAATATGGCTTTCTTTGCATCTGCCGCAACTTTTGCTATCACCGCGCCTTCGGTTGTCTCACGGTCGGCGCGTTTGGCGGCAATCAGCTTGCCTTTTTCGCGGATAATTTCTTTTGCACGGTCAAAGTCGCCGCCGGCTCCTACCAGTGCGTTTTTGCAGTCCATCATGCCGGCGCCGGTCATTTGGCGCAACTTTGCTACATCTTGTGCTTTAATTTCCATAATTCTTCCTTTATTATATGTGTTTTACTCTTCGTTTTTCTTCGCCGGATTTCTCCGGGAGCGCATTTTCTTTCCTTCGCCGCCGTCTTCCTTGTCTTTTTCTTTTGCGGGAGCGCCGACATTTTTCTCTTTTTCGACCTTGCTTTCCTGTAATCCTTCATCAATAGCCCGGCATAAAGCAGAAACGACCAGTGAAATGGATTTTGCCGCGTCGTCGTTAGCCGGAATGACATAATCAATGGACGTGGGGTCGCAGCAGGTATCAACCATTGCGATTACCGGAATATTTAAGCGATTGGCTTCTTTCACGGCATTGATTTCCTTTTGCACATCCACCACGAAAAGGGCGGCAGGCAGGCGGTTCAAATCGGCGATGGAGCCCAGGTTTTTTTCCAGTTTGGCGCGTTGGCGCGTTACCTGTAGCCGTTCGCGTTTTGCCAGTGTTTCAAATGTGCCGTCGGTAACCATTTTGTCGAGGGTGTTCATTTTTTTCACCGCTTTGCGAATGGTCGGGAAATTGGTAAGCATTCCGCCTGGCCAGCGTTCCGTAACATACGGCATGTTTATTGCCTTGGCTTGTTCCGCCACAATTTCTTTGGCTTGTTTTTTGGTGGCTACAAAAAGGATTTTGCGACCGTTGCGGGCAAGCTGCTTCATAATGCCGGCAGCTTCGTCTATTTTAAGTACGGTTTTATGCAGGTCAATAATATGGATACCGTTTTTTTCCATAAAAATATACGGCGCCATTTTCGGGTTCCACTTGCGTTTCATGTGGCCGAAGTGCACGCCGGCATCTAAAAGTTCCTGGAAATTTGTTCTGGACATGTTGTTTTCTTTTTTAATGTTTTTAATTTTGGTTGTCAAGCGTTGATAAATTTGTGTTACGCTTTACGTTTCTTTACTTCAATTGCACGGTAGTAGCGGCTGGCGCCAATCCGTGCAATTTTTCGCGACAAGGCAACTTCGTAAAATGGGCAGTGCCCAATTCATGGTCGAAAGTTTCGGAACCGTTGTCGTGCATTTTCTTCAACGATAAATGAATTACCGTTTGCTGAACTGGAAGCGTTTGCGTGCGCCGGGTTGTCCGGGTTTCTTGCGTTCCACCTCGCGGGGGTCGCGGGTGAGCAGTCCATTGGTCTTTAATGCCGGACGATGCGCTTCCCTGTCGATTTTGCACAATGCACGTGCTATCGCCAAGCGGAGGGCTTCTGCCTGACCTTTGCTGCCGCCGCCGTCAAGGTTTGCCTTGATGTCGTAGCTGGCAGCAGTGCCGGTCAGTTCGAGCGGCTGCTTAACGATGTACTGCAAGGTGTCCATCGGGAAGTACTGTTCCATCGGGCGGTTGTTGATAACAATAGCGCCCTTGCCGGGATGCACGTAAACGCGAGCAATTGCTGATTTTCGTCTTCCGAGTGCGTTGATTACTTCCATGCTCTGTTAAATTTCATTTAAGGTAATTTGTTTTGGTTGCTGTGCCTGGTGCGGGTGTTCGGCGCCTACATATACGTGCAGGTTGCGGAACAGCGCTGCGCCAAGACGGTTTTTCGGAAGCATGCCGCGTATGGCTTCCTCTACTACTGCAAACGGTTTACGCGACAGCAACTCTTTGGGCGTTGTGAAGCGCTGGCCGCCGGGATAGCCGGTGTGACGGACGTACACTTTTTCGGTCAGTTTCTTGCCGGTGAGGCGGATTTTTTCAGCGTTAATAACGATGACATTGTCGCCGCAATCCACGTGGGGCGTGAAATTGACTTTATGCTTGCCGCGAAGCACGGATGCTACGCGCGATGCAAGACGTCCCAATACCTGATCCGTTGCGTCGATAACCAGCCACTCTTTGTTGACGGTGGCGGCATTTGCCGATACGGTCTTGTAACTTTGTGTGTCCACGTTCTTGATTTTTTAATTAGTATATTAGTATTGTCTTTTTTCAAAAGGGTTGCAAAGATACTGCTTTATTTTGAATTTACAAACACGTTTTAGCAAATTCCATAAAAAATACATTTATGAGTTGCCGTAGCCGCAATAAGGTTGAAGGTTGGCTGACATCAGCGCATTGATCACATTAATCACATTTTTGTATATTTGCAAAACCATTTATAAAGCAAGAATATGAAACCAAAACAATTATCAGGTATCGTTTTACTGTGGCTGTGCAGCATGACCGGCGCACAGGCGCAAACGCAAATCATTGCCCATCGCGGATACTGGGACACGTTAGGATCTGCCCAGAACTCCCTTTCTTCG
>JAIRYH010000054.1 GCA_031267855.1 Prevotellaceae bacterium | reverse complement strand
GTAATAACACCGCTGTTGCCCTGTTTTCTGCCCATTCGTTTTGCCCATGCTTCCGCTTGAGAGCGCAGGCTTGTTACATAAAATCCCCGCCCGAAATCTTTTCCCCATTGACATTTTTCGAGGTCGATTTCGTCAATTGCCGTGTTGCTGCCGTGATAGACCTTCATTTTAAACCTCCGTTTTTGTAGCATACTTCGTATAAATCTCTCACCGCCCACATGGGATTGTCGGTGTGCAGCGCCCACCAGTTCTCGAACAGATAATCAAGTCCGCCATATTTTTCCAGATACAAATAGGCTTTTTGCCTGTTCATTTTGTAGGCAGTGGCAAACAGCGGTATGATAAAGGTGATAAATCTGACTTTATTCCACTGTTCACTGTCGTTGATAGTGCTTGATTCCATATTTATATATTTTTTGCAAAGGTACAACCATATTTAAGCCATATATGCCGGCATAGCTTGCCCCTGCTGTTCCGGCCGCATCTGCGGAAACAGCAGCACGTCCTGAATGGAGGGCGCGCCGGTCATCATCATCACCAGCCGGTCGATGCCGATGCCCATGCCCGATGTGGGCGGCATGCCGTATTCCAGCGCGCGCACAAAATCCATGTCGATAAACATGGCTTCATCATCACCGCGTTCTTTTAGCTTTGCCTGTTCCTTGAAGCGTTCCAGCTGCTCGACGGGGTCGTTGAGTTCCGAATAGGCATTGCACAGTTCCTTGCCGTTTACAAACAGTTCAAACCGTTCCGTCAGCGCCGGATGCGTACGGTGGCGCTTCGTCAGCGGCGACAACTCCACCGGATAGTCCGTGATGAAGGTCGGCCGGATCAAATGCTGTTCACATTTTTCGCCGAAGAGGGCGTCAATCAGCTTGCCCTTTCCCATCTTGGGATCCACATCAAGGTGCAGCTGTTTGCACACCGCGCGTATTTCTTCTTCCTGCATGCCCGAAATATCGACCCCCGCATATTCCTTAATGGCGTCAAGGATGGGAAGGCGGCGGTACGGTCCCTTGAAATCGATTTCATTGCCGCCGACCGTTGCTTTTGTCGTACCGTTTACTTCCGCCGCGATTTTTTCAAATAACTGCTCGGTAAAGTCCATCATCCACAAATAATCCTTATAGGCCACATAAATTTCCATGCAGGTAAATTCGGGATTGTGCGTGCGGTCCATGCCTTCATTGCGGAAGTTGCGCGAAAATTCATACACGCCCGTGAAGCCGCCCACGATAAGGCGTTTCAGATATAATTCATTGGCGATACGCAGGTATAGCGGAATATCCAGCGCATTGTGGTGCGTAACAAACGGCCGCGCCGACGCGCCGCCGGGAATGGGCTGCAGGACGGGCGTATCCACTTCCAGATAATCCTTATCGTTGAAGAACGCGCGCATGGCGTTGATGATTTTGGTGCGTTTGATAAAGGTATCGCGCACCTGCGGGTTGACAATCAAGTCCACATAACGCATCCGGTAGCGCTGTTCGGGGTCGCTGAAAGCGTCGAACACCTCGCCATCCTTTTCCTTTACAACCGGCAGCACGCGCAGGGATTTGCTTAACAATTTCAATTCCTTCGCATGTATCGACAGTTCGCCGGACTGCGTGACAAACGCATAGCCCCGAATGCCCACAATGTCGCCGATGTCCAGCAGTTTTTTGAATACCGTATTGTAAAGTGTTTTGTCTTCGCCCGGGCATATTTCATCGCGCTTTACGTACACCTGAATGCGCCCGTATTCATCCTGCAATTCAAAGAAGGCGGCTGCGCCCATGATGCGGCGCGTCATAATACGTCCCGCAATGCTTGTATCGGAAAAATTTCCCTTTTCCGCATCGTAGTCCCTGCGCAGTTGTGCGGTTGTAACGTTTACATCAAACGCTTCGGCGGGGTAGGCGGGTATGCCCAGCGCTTCAATGTTTTTCAACGCTTCGCGGCGAATGGTTTCCTGTTCGCTCAGTCCTGTCTGTTCCATGTATGAAAATAATTTATCAGTTTCTTTTCGAGGTAGCCTTTGTCTTTAAACAACGGCAATTCTTCTCCGGTTAATTTAAAAATATGATTGCCGGCCGGCTTTTGCGCCATTCCCTTGATGCGTGCATCGGCAAGCGGCGGCGCGGTATTCGCCAGCAGCTCAAAATCGCCGTATCGCTGGCACAGCAGCGGCAAAGCTTCCCGCTCCGTTATTTTATCTATCAGCAGGGATATGTTCGGGTTCGTCTGCCCTATGCGGTGCCAGGAGGGCGGGAGCAATGTTTCCGAAAAATTTTTAAATTGATTATGCCCCCATTTTGCCGGCGCAACGACTATTTTCCCGGGTGTTTGGTTCAGCCATGCGCCCCACCAGCTGAACGTGCTGTTGGCAATGATGTGGTGCCTGCAGCGGCTCATCAGCAGCATGTCGCGGAAACCGGCCGGTCCCGTGTTCCCGTCCACATACACCGCGCCGGGGAGGGACAGGTTGTCTTTCGCCCATTGCAGGTCGTCCGAGAACACAAAAAACTGCGGCCTGTCCGTCTTTTGACGGACATACGCCACCGCCCTGTGGTAATAATCCTCCGTGCAAATATCGCCAAACGTCACCCGGACACGCGGCTTCGCATAGTCGCCCCGTCGCACGTGGATGCTCACGGCATTGGTGGCCGCTATCAACGACAGCATCTCCCTGTTTTTTGCGTCCGAAACGGGTGCAAATCGAAAATCGCGCAGCAATACATCCTTTACGGCTTCGGGATAGCGGTATTCCTGCCAGTAGCCTTTCCACCATATCGCTTTCCGGGCAGGCTGTTCCCGGTCTGTCTGCAGGTTGTTCCTGAAAATTTTTTTCAGCACATCGCCGGCCAGGTAGAAAGGACGCGCTTTCCAGTAAGGCAGCCTGTGAGGATTGCGCGCCACCGCCTCAAACGCCCGCTCCACTTCTATTTGCCCCTGCCGCCGGATAAACGGCGCGGAACTGTCCAGCCGGACGGTTTCGCCGCGTTGAAGCAGGTAATGGAAAAAAGCGTATTGAAACATCTGATTACCCAGGCGCCCCTGAAAATAAATAATCTTCATAACGTTTAATACGGCCTTAAATAATAGTATAATTTTTATATTCGAACCAGCGCCGGCCGGTCAGCCGTTCCAGCCGGTTCAGGCAGCGATTTTTGAACGACAGTTTTTGCTGCGCCGGGTCGAAGGTAAATGTCCAGTCCATGCGCGCCACCCGCTCCCGCATTACTGCCGGATGCGTGCCTTCAAACAGTTTTAACGAATCAATTTTCGAATAGTCGAATGCTTCGACATCGGGGATATTCCGCGCTATCCATGCGTCGTCATGCCACATGCGGTGAAACTTCCTCGCCTTTTCCTGCTGGCGTTCCGGCGGCTTCACCCAGCCGTAATGATAAATAAACGCATCGATTTTTTTCACCTTTAACTTCCGTCCGCTGATCCGGAAGCCCTGCGCGTCACGCCAGGAGCGGACAGCCCTGTCATTGCGGACGACGCGTATTTCATGCTGATACCAGCGGCGGGAGTTGCCCAGATAACGGTACGAACCGTAAAAATGAATGTAATGAAACAGCAGCCCTTCCACGTTCCGGTCGTCCCGATACTGCTCCATGGCCTGCCTGACAGCGGGGATATATTTTTCGTGCAGTACCTCGTCGCCCTGCATGTAGAATGCCCAGTCGGCGTCGGGCGCCACGGCGGCAAAGGCCTTGTCGGTTTCCTGCGCCAGCACGCAGCCGCCTTCGCGCAGCGTATCGTCCCATACGGAATCAATGATTTTAATTTTTTCCGAAGGAATCATTTCGATCATTTTTCGCGTGTTGTCATCGGAATTGCCTGCGCAGACAATCATTTCATCACATAACGGGAG
Source organism: Prevotellaceae bacterium (assembly GCA_031267855.1). The sequence continues at coordinate 865 of JAIRYH010000054.1, read as the reverse complement.
AATGGAGCCGATAGCCTCGACAACGGGATAATCAAATTTTTGCGCATTCCTGATAAATGTAAAACCGCTTACTTTCATTGCTGCCAATTATGCCGCAAAGATACAATCTTTTTTATAAACGCCGGATGTTTTACCCTGTGGAAATTTTTTACTTTCGCCGGCCGGCGCAACCGTCCGGAAGCAAAGGTAAGGGTAAAAGGGGACTTGTCGTCAGTAGTTTATTATCAAATATCGATATTTATAATCTTTTTACCGGCGTTGCCGGGTGTTTATCAGCAGAGGGAGCTCTATACGCCCATACAGAGCACCCTCTTATACGCCCGTACAGAGCATCCTCTTATACGCCCGTATAGAGGATACGCTATATGTCTGTTTTGGTAGCGGCGGCGGCGTCGTCCGCATTTGGCGGGTTTGCCACCGTTAATACCGAAAGACATCGTGTCATTACAAGATTGTTACAAAAAAGCATAAGTATTCACGGTTCACCGTGAACCCTTTCTCCGGCTATTGCCGGCGTCAGCCAACTCATAACGCATGCGAATCAGCAGTAGGGAAATGACCCGAAGGGTCGGATTTTCATAACCGCAGGTAAGCGCAGCTGTGAATTAAGAATTAAGAATTAAGAATTGCGACAAGCGCGCAATGGCGTAAGCCAATTCCTAATTCCTAATTCCTAATTCCTAATTCCTAATTCCTAATTCCTAATTCCTAATTCTCCTGTCCTGCCTTTCAGGCAGGCGGCAACGGGGACACATTTTCCCCGCAGGTCGTTGACCTGCGGTTATGAAAATAACGCCCTTCGGGCGGCAGTGCATAATTTCTACTACTGATTCGCATAACGCATGATTCCCATCTTTTTTCCTAT
>JAIRYH010000087.1 GCA_031267855.1 Prevotellaceae bacterium | reverse complement strand
AAACGTGTTTTGCATTTAGGAAATTTTGTAGCGTAAAAAAATAATACTAACTTGCGCCGTTTCTAATCTAAAAGGTATGATGGAAAATAAAATACAAATAGCTATTGAAGAATATAAAGCCATTTGGTCTTATTATCAAAAATCTATTGATGAAAGATTCAATCTCTTTTCGTGGTATTTTAAAGTTGTTACGCTGCCTGCGGCTGTACTGGGGTTCATTACTATTATAAAACCCGAAATAAACAGTGAGGTTATAGATTATGCCGTATTTGGTATTTTGACAGTCATTTTCCTAACGGGAATCTCATTACATATTACCTATGCCAAACAATGCCGTAATGCGAGCAAGTTGGAAAGCAGTTTACGGCAATTACGTGCGTTTTTCAGGACAACAGAACCAACATTAGAAAGTGTTTTGATTTTCGATAAATTGAGACAAGGAGAGGGGTTCAACATATTTAAAAGTGTGAAATTTTGGAGGGGGATGGTCTTCTCTATCATTAATTCTGCTGTTTTTTCAGGCGCTATAGCAATCCTGTTATATCCTTATTATTGGCTTATTATACTTTCTTATTTACTATCCCTGATTTTACACATCATGCTTTATAGGTTATGCTTTAAGACTTATTTAAATAAAGGTGCCCAGGCATGATATCATTTTATCGAATTCGATTAGTAAATGCCAACCGGGCATTAAGAGAAGATTTCAGTTGAGCTAAGCAGAAAACAGGAAGCTTTTAATTTTTAAAGATCGTTACACCACTGCAAATGCATTACTTTATTGTTTCATAATTTTTAAAATCCGCCTGCCTGCGCTTCCTCCTCGTATTTTTCAAATGTTTTCACAATATGTTTTACCAGCGGATGGCGGATGATGTCGCGCTGGTCGAACGTTACGAACCCGATGCCTTTTACCGGTTGCAACCATTGGATCACGCGCTGCAAGCCGGAATCGGAGCGGCGGGGCAGGTCAATTTGCGTCATGTCGCCGGTAACAATAAACTTGGCATTATTACCCATGCGGGTAAGGAACATTTTCAATTGTCCGGTAGTAGTGTTTTGCGCTTCATCCAAGATGACAAAGGCATTGTCAAGCGTACGCCCGCGCATGTAGGCAAGCGGTGCAATTTGCACGGTGCCTTCTTCCATGTATTTTTCCAGTTTCCGGGCGGGAATCATGTCGTTCAGCGCGTCATACAGCGGTTGCAGGTAGGGATCTAATTTTTCTTTCATGTCGCCCGGCAGGAAACCCAGCCGTTCACCCGCTTCCACAGCGGGACGTGTAAGGATAATGCGTTTAATTTCTTTATTCTTCAAGGCGCAAACAGCTAATGCAATTGCCGTATAGGTTTTTCCGGAACCCGCAGGCCCCACGGCAAACAGGAGGTCGTGCTTTTCGTAGAGCGTTACTAATTTCTTTTGATTGACCGTGCGGGCACGCACTGCGCGACCGTCGGTGCCATATACAATTACATCTGCCGGTATGCCGGCTGCATCCAGCGGCTTACCGCCGGCTAACAGATCCAGGTCTTCCACCGTAAGGCTGCCTTTGCGTGCATGATAATCGATCAACTGCAACAATTTGTTTTCAAAATCGTCTATTTCGCTGTCTTTACCGAATACCTTTATTTCATTGCCGCGCGCTACAATTTTCAGGGTGGGAAATTGCGCCGCCAGCCAGTCGTACAGCACATTGTTTACACCGTATAAATCTACCGGCTCAATGCCTTCCACGATGATTGCTTTTTCGTACAAGCCTTCTGTATTTTCATTTGGGGCTCGGTGCGGCGTGTTGTGGGTAGCTTTTTTATTCATATTATGGTAAGTTGGCTTATTGCCTCACGGCAGGATGATTTCCGGGAAACCACGGTTTTCTTTATCAAACAAATCGCGCATGTTTTTTGCAAATTCATTCATTTTTATAAAATCAGCTTCCTTTGCAAAAAAATCCGGATTATTTTCCAGCATACCGACCGGCACGACTTGGAACCGGCGCTGTTTGCCGACAGTCGGTTTATAGACCCACACTAACTGATAACCGCATTCGTCAATGATTACTTCATGGTTATTTTTTAGTAGCCGGATATACGCCAATGCGCCGCCGTCGGTATTTTTTGCCGATTGATTCGATGCGAAATTTCCCAATGAATAGACCACCACGCTTTGCGTTGTGCTATCGCTGTGGTAGCGGCGTTCCATCTGTTGCAACACATGCGGGTGCGAGCCGATAACCAGCCGCACGCCGTGCCGGATTAAAAAATCAGCCAGCGTTTTTTGCCGGTTGTTTGGCTGCTGTTGATATTCTTCGCCCCAATGCACGATAGCAATAATTATATCGGGCGACTGTGCTTTCGCAGCCATAATATCGGCAGCCATTTGCAAGGTGTCTATAAGGTTTACAATAACCGGTAACGGCACTGAAATACCGTTGGTGCCGTAAGTATAATTAAGAACAGCCAGCCGGAAATGATTTTTTTCTATCATCAGCGGATACGCACTGTCGCGTTCCGCCTGTGAATGGAAAGTTCCGGTATGCCCTATTCCCAATGTATTCAGCGTACCGATGGTACGACGAATACCTTTTTCCCCTTTATCGCATGAATGATTGTTGGCGGTTACCAGCACGTCGAAACCGGCATTGCCCAATGCCTGTGCCAATTCGTCGGGTGCGCTGAATTGCGGATAACCGGCATAAGGTTCACCGGCAAGCGTTACTTCCAGGTTAGCGAAAGCCACATCAGCGGCGGCAATCCGGTCTTTTACCATAGAAAAACATTCGTCATATTCATAACTGCCGCCCCGGCGCGCCGCATTTATTTGCGCCTGATGTTGCATCACATCGCCGGCAAACAGCAACGACAGCGTATCCTGTGCATCGCCGTCACAGCAGTAAAGCAGCGTTGCCAGCAGCAGTGAAATTCTCATTCGGCGTAAGGAATTATTGTAATATGATCTTCGTTTAAACGCACTTTCAAGAAATTCTCCAGTTGCGTCAACTCCTCCGTTGCAGGCGTTCCGTGCCAGTTGACCACCCCCACCAATAGCCGGGTATTTTTCCCCGACACGACGTCTATTTGCCTGCCTGCCGAGAGGGTTATTTTGCGCAGCGCCGGATACGTTATGGCCAGCTCGCGGGCTATTTGCGCATAGGGGATATGCTCTGTTTTCAACTCCGACAGTTCTTTTTCCAATTGTGCAATCCGTTCTTCTTTGCTTTTCACGGCCGCTTCCGACCGTTCATAGATGCTTTGCAACAGCTCGGTTGCCGGCGTATTGTCCGATGCGAATGATAAAGATTGCATGATGCCCAATTTTGTTTTTCCAAGCCCTGCTTCCCTCATATATTCTTTGATGCGCTCGATTTGAAAAGCGGTCAAAGGCTGTCCGATAGTAGAAATTTTCAGTTCGGACGAATCCCATACATGGTAGGTTTTCTCTACATCCATGAGTTTCGTGTTCTCGAAAGCCGAAGCATATTCCTTTACCAGCTTGTCAACCGCATAATAAAAGCGGTTTTCACGTATGACCATCCATGCCATAATAATGCTCGGAATAAGTGTAATCGTCGAAAAGATAATAATGATGCGGTTTACATGCCGCTGTTTGACCGGGTCGTTGAATTTCACTACCGGGAATTTCATATACCGCGCCATAAGGAATGTAGCAAGCGCAATGAGAAACGAGTTGATGAAGAATAAATAAAAAGCGCCGATAAAATATCCCCACTGGGCATTTGCCAGTCCGTAGCCCGCCGTACACAGGGGCGGCATCAATGCCGTGGCTATGGCGACGCCGGCAATCACCGTTCCTTTCTCCTTGCGTGCGCTTTCGACAATGCCCGCCAGGCCGCCGAACAGGGCAATGAATACATCGAAAATGGTAGGCTGCGTGCGTGCCAGCAGCTCGGTAGGCGCTTCCAGATGCAGGGGGCTGATGAAAAAATACGTGCACGACGCCAGCAGACTGATGGCAACCATGACCAGCAGATTCTTCAGCGAGCCCTGCAGCAATTTTGAATCGTTGATGGCTATTGACATCCCCACGCCCATGATAGGCCCCATCAAAGGCGATATTAACATCGCTCCGATGATAACGGGAATCGAATTTACGTTCAGCCCGACGGATGCAATGATAATGGCAAACGCCAGGATCCATACATTCGGTCCGCGAAAGTCAACATTCTGCTTGATGGACGCAATGGTCGCCATCACGTCAATATGGTCTGCGAGATTGGTGATGGTTCGTATTTTTCTTAAAAGCCGGCGCATAATAATGTATTGTATTTTTCCGTGAAGATACTGATTTTTTTAAAATATTTTCGTGTTTTTTAAAAAATGTGTATATTTGACAATTATTATATCATATTTTTATGAAAAAAATACTTTATATTGTACTACCGGCAGCAATGCTAATCAGCTTAAACAGCTGTGACTGGTTCAACACAACGTTCCTCGGGAAACCGTCCAAATCCGAACAGGCCAGGAAAACACAACGCGACAAAGCACGTCAGGACAGTATCGCCTCCGCGCAGCAGCAACTGGCTTTGGAAGCCGAACAGCTGGCTGCGGAACAGCAACGGGCGGAAGAAGAAACCGCGCGGCTTGCCGCAGAAAGCAAGCGATACCACGTAGTGATAGGCTGTTTCAGGGTGTCGTCGAATGCCAGCCGCATGATGAACCTGCTGCAAAGCAAGGGCTACAGCCCGAAGCTGGTGCAGTTCAGAAATGGCTTTGCCTGCATATCCGCCGCCTCGTTCGACGATATACACACGGCATACAACGAGATGAACAGCCTCATCCGGTCGTCGAGCTTTGCACCCGAAGATACGTGGGTGTACGATACCACCTTCAACCTGCATGAGTAGTTATGCCCGCCGGGGCGGCCGGGCCTGAACATTCCATGCCTCATGCCTTTCCGGCGCGCAGATTCAGGTGATACATGCAGCCGGACGCCTGCGGGCGTTATCTGGACAATGATATTGCGCTACGGACGACCGCAGCTATTGATACAATAGCTGCGGTCGTTCTTGTGTGTCTGCTGCGGGCTGATGCGTCTGCGGCTGCTTTCGTGCCCGGCGCTGCGGCCGGCGGGACGGCGGGACGGCGGGAGAAAATGCCGATGCGCACCCCGCCGGTTGCCGTCAGATCTTTACCGTAATGCCTGCTTTTACCCACCGTCCGGGCTGCGGGATGTTCCCGAAGTCAAAATAATGCCGGTCGAACAGATTGGCAGCCTCCACAAAAACGGTGCAGCGCCGGCTGCTCCAGTAAACCTTCAGGTCGCACAGCCAGAAGGGCGCGAACGCTGTGGCGGCGGCATACGTGCCGGCGGCGGCATCGTACGGACGGTAGCTTCCGGCGCGCTGCCGGTACGACAGCTGCCACGCTGCCGCCAGCTGCCGCCAGATACCGTGCTGCAGCGTGCCGGTGATCCGGTGGGTCAGCTGTTCAATCGTATAGCTTACGGACTCCTTCCACTCCGGATCGGCATACAGGTAGGCATAATGAAGGGACGCCCTTTTGAAAAAGCGCCGCTGCGGGGCACAGGCAATTTGCAGTTCACCGCCGGCGGTGGTAATGTCGGTACTGTTTTCCGCATGCCACAGCCGGTCGTCCCGGAACACCCAGCTGATCGTCCGGTAGCCGTACCGGAAAAACGCCAGCGCGGCGCCGCTCCAGCTCCCCCGGCGGTAGCGCAGCGCCAGCTCCCCGTTGACGGCCTCTTCGGGCTTCAGGTCGATCGAGCCGCGCTGCTGGCCGGCATGGTAGTACAGGTCGGTAAACGTCGGCAGGCGGTAGCTGTTGCTCGCGGCGGCCGCCAGCTGCCATTGCGGCGCAAGGTCATACTCCAGGTTGCCGCCGGCGTAGAGGCGGAAGCCGAAGGCGCTGTTGCCCGCGCCCATCAGCCCGACCGTGGCATGGAGCCTTTGCAGGTGCACCGTGTGGCGCAGGAATCCGCTGTAGTGGCTGCGCGTTTTCCCGAGCGTATAGAAGGCGTCTTCGCCCCTGACGGCCACGGGTTCCCCCAGCGGTTCGCCCAGATTGTTGCTGAAAATATGCTCGTACCGGAAATGCAGGCCCGCGGTGGTGACGCCGAACCGCCCGATGTAATCGAACTGCGCCAGCGCCCCCGCCACATCGGTGCGGTGATAATTGGGGCCGGCGTACCATGCGGCGGGGTTGCTGTGGAACAGCTCATACCGGTCCCGGTGCTGCCGGTGGTGGAGGGTTACCGCCGCGCCCCACCGGCGCCGGTCGAAGTGGTACCGGAGGCTCGACAGGAACGTGCGCGTGTGCTCGAACTGCGTGGGATATTCCGGACCATAGAAATTATTTGCGCCGAAGTTTTTATCCTGGTAGCCGAACTGCCCGTCGACGGCGCCGCCGGGCGTGGCGTAGCGGAACTGCGCATAAACATTGTTCATGTCAAACTCCGTGTTGTCCGCAAATCCGTCGCTCCTGCTGCCGCCGGCCGACGCGGCAACGCGGAGGCGCCCGGCGGCGACGGCTCCGGCAGCATGACCGTTCCGGTATCCGTACGCTCCCCCGGCCAGCCCGACGGCCAGCCCGGAGGTATCCGCCGGGGCGGTGATGATGTTGATGGCGCCGCTGTAGGCCGCCGCGCCGAACGTCCACGCGCCGGGTCCCTGGAGCACTTCGATGCGCGCCACATGGTCGAGGTTTACGGGGATGTCCAGCGAATGGTGCCCCGTTTGCGGGTCGGTAATGTTTACGCCGTTGAGGAGGATGACCGTCTGGTCGAACGTGCTGCCGCGAATCGACAGGTCGGCCTGCACGCCTTGCGGGCTGCGCGCCCGGATGTCGACGCCCTCGACGCTGCGCAGCAGGTCGGCGAGGGTTTGCGCGGCCGACCGCTCGATGTCGCTGCGCGTAATCACCGCCGTCACGTGCATCACCGACCGGAACTGCGGCGGCCGTTCCGCCGTAACGGACACCCCGTCCAGCTCGCGATTGGCGATTGGCGATTGGCGACGCTCGACTTGCGACACGCGACTTGCGACCTGCGCGCTGTCGCATGTCGCATATCGCATGTCGCATATCGCGCATCGCGTATCGCAAGTCGCATGTCGCCCGTCGCCCGTCGCATATCGCATATCGCAAGTCGCAAGCCGCCCGTCGCCCGTCGCATCCTGCGCCGCCGCGATGAATGCGATTAATGTAATTAATATATTCATCGTATTTGTTGTTTTCAGTTGAAAGTTGAAAGCAGGTAGAGACGCGATGCATCGCGTCTCTACGAAAAGGTAGATACGCGATGCCTCGCGTCTCTACCTTTCAAATTTCAAAATTAAACTCATCGTGCAATATTGAACGTCACGTCAAACCGCCCCGTGTAGTCGCC
>JAIRYH010000116.1 GCA_031267855.1 Prevotellaceae bacterium | reverse complement strand
GAAAAACCTTTACAGCATGGCATTGCTGGCAGATGTGGCCAACAGGGTAACCGCCATTGCCGGCGAAGAAAATTTACTGCCCATCAGCGACACCCTGTACCTCTTGCGGCAGCTGATTGGCGATAACGACACGCCGTTTGTGTACGAAAAAACGGGCATGTATTATCATTCGTTTTTACTGGACGAGTTCCAGGATACCTCGAACATGCAATGGGAGAGCCTGCGTCCGTTACTGCTGAATGGTTTGTCCGAAGGCGGCGACGTGCTGGCGGTAGGCGATGTAAAGCAGTCCATCTACCGCTGGCGCAATGGCGACTGGCGCATTTTGGCGCAGGGCATTTACGATGACTTTGCCGCATTCGGCGCCCGGCGCGAAATATTGGATACCAACTGGCGCAGCCGGGAAGTCATAGTGAACACGAACAACGGCATCTTTTCACGCCTGCCGGCTTTATTGCAGCAACAGCTGAACGACCGCATCAGCGAAGCGAAAATACCGTTAAGCGGCGAACAGGCAAAATCGCTGAACACGCTCATCACGGACGCCTACGGCGAGAGCCGGCAAAAAATATCGCCCCAAAAAATCGCATCGGGGGGGTATGTACACATTGAAACGGTGAGGGCGCCCGCCATGGATAAAAATGCACAGCCGCCACATGCCGAAATGCCGCCCCCGGCGAAAGAAACCGTACTGCAACGTTTGCCCCTGCTGGTTGCGGAATTGCAGGATCGCGGCTATCGTCCGTCGGACATTGCCGTGCTGGTGCGCTACGGACGCGAAGGGCAGGAAGTGGCAAATACCCTGCTGCAACACAAACAAACCTCCGGCGACGCGGTGCATTGCTTTGACGTGCTTTCTCAGGATTCGTTGTATCTGGCACATGCGCCGGTGGTACAGTTTGTGATAGCCGTACTGCAATGCGCCGTAGCTCCCGATGCGATTGCCGAAGCCGCAGCTTCCCGCTACCTGCAGCGCTTTTTGCCGGATGCAAAAATGACCGCCGCATGGCTGGAACGGCTGTTGCACCTGCCGATGACCGAAGCCATGGAAACAATTATTACACATTTTCGCTTGCACGAAGAACCGTTGAACTGGGCGTTTTTACAGGATCTGCAGGATATTGCACTGGCTTATGCCAACCGCGAACGCAACGATATTTTTAGCTTTCTCGAATATTGGAAGGAAGCGGGCGACGCCTGTACCCTGTCTATGGTCGATAGCTGCAATGCCGTGCGGATACTCACCATTCATAAATCAAAAGGATTGCAGTTTCCGGTCGTCATCATTCCGTTTTGCTCCTGGAGCATTGAGCCGAAAACCAACTCGCTGATTTGGGTAAAAGCCCGTGAAGAACCGTTTTCGGGTCCCGGATACCTGCCGTTGAATTATACGAATGCACTCGCCGAAACCTTTTTTAACGCCGACTACTGGATGGAACGCGCACAGGCGGCCATTGACAATTTGAACTTGCTGTACGTGGCGTTTACCCGTGCCGAATCGGAACTGTATGCTTTCGTACCGCAGCCGGCACAAAAAAGAGACCTCGCCTTTGCGCAGATTCTTCCGGAATTATTGCAGCAGGAAAAATATACGGCCGGCGCTCCGGTAGCGTGCCGGCAAACCGGCAACGAAATGCCGGCTACTTTTGAACTGGAAAAATACATATCATTGCCCTACGCTCATGCACTGTGGGTGCAATACGCCGACGAGCAACCATCGGACATCATTTCGGCGAGCGTGCGTGATTACGGCATTTTGATGCACCGCGCCTTTTCTTACATTGCCACCCCCGACGACACAGGGGCAGCTATTGAAAAATTAGTAGCGGATGGTTTTTTAGCCGACGATGCCGAACAGCGAAAAACATTGCAAACACTACTGGATGACGCACTGAAACAATCCGGAGTGGCGGAATGGTTCGATGGCAGCTGGCAACTTTTTACGGAAATAAATTTATTGCTCCCGTCCAAAAGCACAGACAAACCCGTCCGGTTGCGTCCCGACCGTGTGATGTTCCGAAACGGTGAAGTAGTCGTCATTGATTACAAATTCGGAAACAAACAGACGCCACAGCATGTTCAACAGGTTGAAGAATATATTTCATGTCTGAAAAAGATGGGCTACGTGAAGATACAGGGTTTCTGCTGGTATATCTCATTAGGGCAGATCAAAAATATTAAATTTTAACAACCTGTACACGATTGACATATAGCGCATTTTTATGTTTTCTTCAAGGTTAAATATATATTTTGATATTAAAATGTTGAATAGTTAGTGAAATATATGTACCTTTGTCAGATTATTAGCTAATCATGCAACGCTACATTTGACGTATTGAATAAAAAATGAGAAGGACGCAATTAGTAATATTATTTCTATTAATATCTACGGGATTTGTATTCGCACAACAGGATATGTTATATTCACAATATGTTTTTCACAGTTTGGCTATTAATCCCGCCTATGCGGGCTACAAGGAAGCTGTCAATGCAAATATCTTTACCCGCCTGCAGTGGCTGGGTATCCCCGGCTCCCCCAAAATATATTCGGCTATCGTAGATGGCGTCGCCACGGAAGGGAAAAACGTCGGATGGGCGGGACAATTGGCAAGCGATACCAAAGGCGCATCCAACACTTTTTCCGCTTATGCTACGTATGCATTCCGGCTGGCATTGAATAGGCGTAAAGACCGCCTGGCGTTTGGTATTAGCGCCGGATTGAGTTACCAGCTAATTGACAGAGATAAGCTGGTGCCTTATGAATTGCAGGACCCGACCTTGGCAAACCTGCAAGGTGAAGCGCGCCCTGATTTCCGGTTTGGCGTCTTTTACAATACGCCTGCATTCTATGCGGGGCTTTCCATTACAAATATATTCGCCAATTTCACTTACGCAAAAAAAATCCCGCACCTTTACTTCTCTTTGGGCGGATTGTTGAAACTCTCGGAAGCCGTAGCCCTGAAGCCGACTTTACTGTTGCGTGAAGATTTTAACGGACCGACCAATATGGACTTAAACCTGTTCGGCATCTTTGCAGACCGCGTGTGGCTGGGTGTTGGCTACCGCACAGGGATTCCCTTTAAGGGCAATCTGGAAAGTATCGATAAACTTACTTCTACAAACGCAATGTCATTCCTGGCTCAAATTTATGCCACGCAATCATTGCTGGTGGGTTATTCTTATGACCATAACCTGAACGGATGGCCGGCTACGCAAGAAATTTCGGTTTCCTATACTTTTAAGCAACGCTATAACCGCTTGAGAAATCCGCGACATTTTTGATAATAATTTATATTTTATGAAAAAAGGGTACATTCTGATTTGTATATTCCTCTGCTTCTCTTACGGCGTTTTTTCACAAACAAAAAAAGATATAAAAGCCGCCCGTCAGATGTTGAGCTACTACGATTATAATGGCGCCCTGTCATTGCTGGAAAAAGTTGTAAAGTCCGCTAAAACCATTGATCCGGATGCGGTGGACGCCCTGGCCGAATGTTACCGGAAAACAGGGAACCTGAGCAAAGCGGAAAATACGTACAGCTGGTTGCTGAAATTGGGAAATTATAACGCCGAAGCGCATAAATATTATGCCGAAGTATTAATGTACTTCGAAGAATATGCCGCGGCGAAAGAACATTTTGAAACATACATGAAGGCGGGAGGGAATGATCCCCTGGTAAAACGCCACATTACGGCATGCGACACTGCCATGAGCTGGATGGTAAAGCGGGACAGTTCGGTATTCAGCGTAATGAATGAATTTTCATTGAATACGAAGTATTCCGAATGGGGTGCTGTAACCATGAGGGATAATCGGTATTTATTATATGTGTCGGATTATACCGTTGGAAAAACGGACATAAGTCTTTTACGCCCCTTCAGAACGCGCAAGCCGGTACATCGGGATGAAGATGGCAATGCTCCGAGGGCTTCGCGTCCGCCTGTTGTATCGCCCATCTATACTTTGCTGGACGAAGGCTATAATTTAGGACCCGTGGCGTATGCGAACAACGGACGAAAAATGCTTTATACGCGTACGAGCGTCACGGGCGAAACGCTGAATGAAGAAATATCAATACTGGACAGGAAGCTCGAAATAGAAGAGGCTGTTTTGGGAGCAGGAAACAAGATCATCAGAAAAAAATCATTCGAGCATAACAAGCCGACGGAATATTCGGTTGGACACCCTTGCCTGAGCCCCGACGAAAAAACGCTTTACTTCGTTTCGGATATGCCCGGCGGCTACGGCGAAACGGATATTTATTTTTGCGTGCTCACGGCGCAGGGACACTGGAGCGAGCCTGTAAATGCCGGACCTGTAATAAACACCGAAGGGAAAGAAATGTTCCCCACAATGGATTCTACGGGCATTCTTTATTTTTCATCCAATGGGCACCCCGGTTATGGCGGACTGGATATCTTCCGCGCTAAAGGCGAAAGAAACCAGTGGGTAGCCATAGAAAATCTGCGCGCGCCCATCAATAGCGGAGGTGATGATTTTTATTTGATTTTTAATCGCGGCATGCACGACGGGTATTTTGCTTCTAACAGGCGCGGCGGCATGGGCAGCGATGATATTTATTACTTTCAGCTGACGGGACCGCTCCCTGACATAGGCTACATTGAAGCGCCGAATACATTTATCCAGATTGTTGAAAGAGATATACCGGGTTCCGTGTCGGCAGAAGAAAGCAATCTCCCTGTTGAAGGCGTATCACTGTCTTTGGTGGAAAAGAAATCCAATCAGGTACGCTACGTTACAACGGATGCCGGCGGCAGATTTGTGTTTAATTTACACGAAAATACGGACTATGTCCTTTCGTTTATCAAGGATGGCTACATACCCGTAGTTAATTTTGAATTTAAGACGGGCAGCCGCGCGGAAATGCAAAAACTGCGGCTGGACTTGAAGATGAAGCCCGTTGAGCCCGTAGCCGATGAAGAGATTGTTATAAATGATAACATTATTTTGGATTTGGAACAGGGGACAGGCGTGGAATACAGTGTACAAATTTTAGCAAGTAAAGAATATCCCAACTGGGACTACTTAAATTTGGCACAAGAAACATACCCCCAATACAAGATTTATTACGGCAGTTTTCCGGATGCGTTTACCCGCTTTACTATTGGGCGTTTCGAACATTTGAAAGAGGCGAACCTGCTGATGAAAGAATTGCGTAAAATAGGCTATGCCGATGCATTTGTTGTCATGTTTGTAGATGGAAAACGAAAAGTAGTAGCTTATCACTAAACGGAATTAACCAATATTATAATATTTATGAAAAAAATTACGATCATCTTGTTGTTATTTATTTCGGGAACACTCTCCGCTCAGGATATTGTGTTGCCGAAACCGCAAACTTCCGGCGGAACACCCCTGATGGATGCCCTGAATGCCCGCCGCACCGGCCGCTCGTTTTCCGCACAGGAACTGACGCAGGCGCAGCTGTCAAATTTGCTGTGGGCTGCCAATGGCGTCAATCGCCCGGACGGAAAACGCACCGCGCCTTCTGCCGGCGACAGTCAGGAAATTGACGTGTATGTATTCTTAAAAACAGGCGTGTATCTTTACGACGCTGCGGCTAATAAATTACTGCAAAAATCAAAAACAGACGCCCGTAAAAGCGTCGGGGCGCAACCTTTTGTAGAAACGGCTCCCGTGATACTGGTGTTTGTCGGCAATTTTGATAAAATGCCGCGGTTTAATGAAGAAAGCAAGGACTTTTATGCGACTACCGACGTGGGGTTCGTCAGTCAAAACGTATATTTGTTTGCTGCTTCGGAAGGCTTGGCAACAGTGGTGCTGGGCATGATCAAAAAGGATGAACTGGCAACCCTGCTGGAAATTAAAAACGGAAAACTTTTGTTGGGACAACCGGTCGGATATCCCGGCAAATAATGCTGCGCTATTCCCCCGTATTATTGCAACCATGCGGCAGCCCGAAACAGTTTGACCTGTTCCGGGTTGTTGTGTATTCACCAATTGAAACACCTCATTTATATAACGACAAATGACCATAAAAAAACTGATTATTCCCGTCCTTCTATTGCTGGCGGGATGTACAAAGGAAACGCCGGAACAGCCTGTGCGGAACGATTACCTCGTGCAGGCGGAAACAGTGGGCGCCATGGGCAAGGACTTATTGAAATTCGTTCTTGCCGGCCAGGGGTACGGGCAGTATGTACCGCTCCTGCAAAGTGACGTACGCCTGCTGCGTGTGGTGTACGTCACGGAGTATCCGGAAGGCAGCAAAATAAACGTTTCCGGCGCACTGCTGGTATCCGAAAATTATGACGCCCGTTTCCCGACCGTGCTGTTCAATCATGGTACCTATGGCGACCGCAACAGCGCGCCGTCGGAAGAAATACGCAGTATAGCCGGCCTTTCGATGGATGTTTTCCTGGGCATCACCATCGCGTCGGCATTCAATTGTGCCGTGCTGATTCCCGACTATATCGGCTACGGTGAAAGCAAGTCCGTCACCCATCCCTACACGCACCGGGAATCGCTGGGGCAAGCCGGGCTGGACTTTATCCGCGCCGGCAGGGAATACATGGCGATGCCGGAAGTCGCCCTGCCGTTCAACAATACTGTTTTCATTACCGGCTATTCCGAAGGAGGCTATGCTTCCGTTGCCCTGCACGAAACAATTGACGCCCATCCGGCAGCAGGACTGAAAGTGCTCAAGACCGTAGCCGGCTCCGGCGCCTACGACCTGAAAGCATTTTCCAAAGAAATTATCAACAATCCGGAACCATTGGGAGCACGGATGGTGTCCAGCTACCTGTGGGTAATTGGAATGTATAAAAGAGATTTCCGGTATTCGAAAGATTATGCGGCTATTTTTTCGGAAGCGGACAATGCCTTGCTGCGCTCCATTGACTACGACCTTTCCTATTACAGTAATGAAACAGCCGGATTGCCGCTTCACGAGGTTTCGTCGCAACTGTTCCGTCCCGAATTCATAGCCGGCATCCGGGACGAAACGGATACCGAATTTATTCGCATTTCGCAGCAAAATTCCCTGGTTGACTTTGCGCCGAAAGACAGCCTGATCTTCGTTTACGGCGACGCCGACCGATGGATTTATCCGGTCAATTCGGTGAATGCCTGTCAGGCAATGCGTGCAAAAGGCTGCAAGGTGAAAGCCTATGCACGGCCCGGCGGCGACCACGACACAACATTGCCGCTATATCTGGATGTCGTGCTGAATCGACTGCTGGCTATCAGAAACGGAGAATAAGGAAGGAATTACGGAATTACGGATTTACCGATTTGGCTGGCGCCGGTGTGCGCTTGCCGCCATTCAATATTCAACCTTCAAAATTCAAAATTGCCCCTTTGCGGCACGTGCCGCAAGTATAATTTCAGGCGAATTGCCCTTTGCGGCACGTGCCGCAAGTATAATTTCAGGCGAATTGCCCTTTGCGGCACGTGCCGCAAGT
>JAIRYH010000093.1 GCA_031267855.1 Prevotellaceae bacterium | reverse complement strand
TTTGTCAGCTGACAATTGCCTTTTTCAGGTTGAAAATGGCTTTTGTCAGGTGACAATTGCCTCCCGCAGGTTGAAAGATGCCTTTTGTCAGCTGACAATCCCCTTTCGCCGGTTTGCCGGCCGGCTGTTTTTTTATGTTCCGGGGGGATACTATATATATAGTGTGCCCTGCTGTGCCAATAATTCGTTCCGCAGGCTGAAAAACGGCTTTTGTTCATGAATAATTCCCTCCCGCGGGCTGAAAAGCGGCTTTTGCAGGCCAACAATTCCCTTACTTATACTCAAGCTGATTTGAAATTTTCCTGATTTCGACTTTCTCGCAGAATAAAAGTTAAAGCGATATATCTTTTAATATATCTTTTTCAATACGTCAAAGACACATATTAGCGGCGCAGATATAGAACAATATTTTTTATCTGCAAACTTAATTGCGGATTTATTTATCCGGTTGCACTTATTGGCGGCCTCTGCTGCCGGCGCTGGGGTAACTGCTAAAAATTAAAAATTGTATCTTTGCAATATGAAATCCGGGATATACATTTTTTTATTGCTCCTGTCCGCCTTTTTACCGGCGGCATGCAGCCGGCTGTCCGAGCAAAAGACCGCAGCGTTGCTCACAGATTTTTATTTGTATCAAAGCCTGCCCGGCGAGCTGCCGTCGTCCCGGCGGGATTCCGCATCGCTTACCCTGTCGCTCTTTGAGAAGCATCGCGTTTCGCAGGAGCAGTTCAACGCCACGATGCGCTACTACGCGATGCATCCGAAAAAAATGAAAGACCTGTTCGATAAAATCAGGGGCCGCATTCAGGGCGATATTGACAGCCTCGAAAATATGATGGAAGCGCAGGAAATGGCGCAGAACCTCTGGCGCGGGACGGCGCAAACGGCAATGGACAGCCTGCAGGCGCCACGCAAAAAATTCTTTTTCCTGCCGGTGAAAGCGCCCGGCGACTATACCCTGAAAGCCGTTGTTACGCTGTTCGACAATGATTCTACGCAGCAGCCTTCGATGACCGGCTACTTTTTGGCGGGTAGCGACAGCCTGCCGCACGACACGATCAGCCGGAAAACGATTCCGTTCGTCAAGTCCAACAGTGCGCAGACCTACACCCTGTCGTTTTCCGTCCAGGATACCGCCGTCTACGCCCTGGAAGGCTACTGGCTGCACGTTGGGCACGACACCGTGCCGGCGCGGCAGCACATTGCCATGGAAAAATTACGCATCCTCCATCATCGCGTGCAAGGCGATGGCAAATAACCCCGGCCACGGCAAAAACAATCCGGGGAAAGGCGTATCTTAAACAGCGGCGTTACTTTAAACTTTAAATTTTATTTCATGCGACGGATTGCGGCACACTATCTTTTCCCCATCGACGGAGAACCGCTCCCCATGGGCGTTGTAACGCTTAACGATGAAAATGTGATTGTCGAAACGGGACGATGGCAGGGTGAAACGGAAAGCACGGAGTTTTATAACGGCATTCTGGCGCCGGGCTTTGTAAATGCGCATTGCCACCTGGAACTGTCGCACCTGAAAAACGCCTGCACGCCGCATGGCGGACTCGCCGGCTTTATCCGGCAAATGAACGGCCCGGCGCGCTATGAAGCGGAAGCCGGCGTGCGGACGGCCGCGATGTATGCCGCCGACCGCGAAATGCAGGCGGAAGGAATCGTGGCGGTCGGCGACGTGTGCAATGCCGCCGAAAGCTTTACCGTAAAACAGGACAGCCCCATTTTCTACCATTCCTTCATTGAACTGGCGGGGCTGGACGAAGCGGTTGCCGGGAAAAAACAGCAGTCGGCACACTTGCTGGCCGCCGGCGTCCGGCAAATGGGACTGTCGGCAAGCATTACGCCCCATGCGGCATACAGCATGAGTGAACAGCTGCTGGCAGATGCCTGCGCCGCCGCCAACGAAGCGGGAATCGCATCGATTCACAACCAGGAAAGCGAGGAGGAAAACGAGTTGTTTATTTCCGGCCGCGGCGCGCTGGGCGCGTTATTCGCAAAAAGCGGATTTCCCCTGCCGCCCGTAACCGGCAAGCGTTCCATTTACCGCTTGCTTCCGCATATCGAAAAACGCACGCGCACGCTGTTCGTGCATAACGTAACCACCACCGAAGAAGATTACGAAGCCGCCGTAAGCCGGCTGCCGCATGCATGCTGGGTACTTTGCCCTGCCTCCAACCTGCAAATCGGGCGCCGGCTGCCGCCGGTAGATATGTTCTACAAAAAGAATGCGCCGGTAGCCATCGGCACCGACAGCCTGGCGTCGAACAGCCGCCTGTCAATCATGGAAGAATTAAAAATCATCAGCCGGCATTTTCCGCAGATTCCGCTGCATACCCTGCTGCAATGGGCTACGCTCAACGGCGCGCGGGCATTGAACAGGGAACGGGAACTCGGCAGCCTGCGCGCCGGCAAACGCGCGGGCGTGGTGCTGATAGAAAACGCAGATCTCCGCACCCTGCAACTCACGGAGGAAAGTAAAGTAACCATGTTAGCCGGAAGAAATGGCAACCGCCCTGTTTCATAATATCATTTTCGGCCCCGTGCAGAGCCGGCGGCTGGGCGTTTCGCTGGGCGTGAATTTACTGCCCGCGCACGGCAAATGGTGCAACTTCGACTGCATCTATTGCGAATGCGGCTGGAATGCCGACCACCGCGACGACCGCCGTCTGCCGGCGCGCGAACAGGTGCGCGAAGCATTGCAGGAGAAATTGCAGGCCATGCAACGCGGCGGCAGCCTCCCCGACGCCATCACCTTCTCCGGTAACGGCGAGCCGACGCTGCATCCGCAATTCCCCGAAATCATTGACGACGTCATGGTGCTGCGCAGTCAATTTGCCCCGCAAACGAAAATCTGTGTGCTGAGCAATGCGACCGGTCTTGGCAACGAAGCGGTTTTTCGCGCTTTGCAAAAAGCGGACAAGCCGATCCTTAAAATAGACTCTGCCGTGGAAAGCAGCGCCAAACTTATTAATCAACCGCAGGGCAGCTATGACACCTCCCGCGTGGCAGCACAAATGCAACGCTTCGACGGAAAATTTACGCTGCAAACGCTGTTTTTGCGCGGCGCCTGCGACGGGAAAAATTTCGACAACAGTACGCCCGAAGAAATCGCAAAATGGCTGGAGATGGTACAGCTGACGCATCCGCGCGAAATCATGCTCTACACCATCAACCGGGATACCCCCGCCCGGACGCTGCAAAAACTTACCCGGGAAGCATTGCAGGCTATTGCGCAAAAAGTCGCCGCCATCAACACATGGGGCGCAAATGTGCAAATTGCCGGTTGATTTTTCAAGAAAGCTTGCAGGTAAAAATAAAGTTCTATATCCGCGACGCATTTATTTGATGGATGGGTTTCCCGTTTTGGGTGGCGCTGTTTCCACAAGTGACCGTGCAATGCCGTCAAATGAAAGCCTGAAAGTCCGGCACGCTGTAGCGCAGTGCGCAGCAGGGCGAAAACTTTCCATCTCTTTTTTATTTGCGTTTTTTTCACTACCTTTGCGTCCCCGAAAGCGGGCATGGCGTAATTGGTAGCCGCGCCAGACTTAGGATCTGGTGCCTTAAGGCGTGGGGGTTCGAGTCCCTTTGCCCGCACAAACAATAAATGAAATGCCGGATGCCGAAAACCGATCGCCATCCAATATTCAACATCCCATGAAGATAACACAGAAAAACATTGATGATTTATCCGCCACGCTTACGCTGAATCTTGAGAAAGACGACTACGAGCCGCTCGTGAAAAAAAATTTGAATGATTATCGCCGCAAGGCGGACGTCAAGGGTTTTCGACCGGGCATGGCGCCGATGAGCATTATCGAAAAAAAGCACAAAGGTACGGCATTATACGAGGAAGTAAACAAGCTGTTGTCACAAAGCCTGAGCAAATACATTGAAGAAAACAATTTAAACTTGCTGGGAGAACCCATCCACTGCGATAATGAGGACAAGCAGGAAGATAAGGAAAATCCTGATGACTTCGAATTTGTTTTTGAAATAGGATTTGCGCCGAAGGTTGCATTTACGCTTTCGGAAACAGACAATGTCCCGTTCTACAACATCACGATAACCGAAGCGGACAAGGAAAACCGGAAAGCAATGCTTTTAAAGCAACACGGGCAATTCGTCAATGTGGAAACTGTTGCAGGCGAGGATGAATATTTGACGGTGGACCTGGTGCAGGGCGAAAAGACCATCAATGATACGTCCCTTTCGCTTAAAACCATTGAAGACAAAACGGCAAAGGACCTGTTTTCCGGGAAAAAAGTCGGCGACGAATGGGTGATGGATGTAAAAAAAATAACGGCTAATGAAGCCGATTTAGCCGCTTTTTTAAAAGTAAAAAAGGAAGCAGTAGCCGGCATCGATCCGGTATTTACCATAAAAATAAAAGAAATTAAAAAGTTTGTCGAAGCCGAATTAAATCAGGAACTGTACGACCATTGGTTTGGCGATGATGTGGTGAAAAGTGAAGCCGAATGCATGCAAAAAATAGAAGAACGGCTTCGAAGGGAATATGAGAATGAAAGCAATTACCGTTTTACTGTTGATGCTTACAATATTTTGCGGGAAAAATCCGGCATCAAATTACCGGAAACATTTTTGAAACGCTGGTTGTCCTATTCGAACGACCAGAAAATTACACCGGAGATTATTGAAAAGGCATTTCCGGCATTTGTTGATGATTTGTGTCACAAAATAATTTCCAACTACATTCTGGAGGAACAGCAAATGGAAGTGAAATGGGAAGACTTATTGGAAGACGCTAAAAAAACGGCGCAATACCATCTCCAAATGTTTGGTGTGGAGAATGCGTCGGAAGAACAAATCGAACGCTACGCTAACAGTATTTTGGCGAATGACAAGGAGAAGAAGAAACTCTACGAAAAAATAAAAAACGACAAGATAATGGATTATGTAAAATCTGTCGTAACCATAGATGTGAAAGAAATTACGAATGATGATTTACAGAAACTTTACGAAAAATAAATTTACTATGAACCCGAACGAATTTCAACAATACGCTACCCGGCATCTCGGTATCGGCAGCCTTGCGCTGCACCGCCACAACGCCGCCCACGCCAGCTACATCAATCCGACGATTATCGAAGAGCGGCAGTTGAATGTAGCGTCGATGGACGTGTTTTCGCGCCTGATGATGGATCGCATTATTTTCCTCGGCGTACCCATCAATGACGATGTGGCAAATATTATTGAAGCACAATTGTTGTTTCTTGAATCAACCGACGCGAACAAAGATATTCAAATGTACGTAAATTCACCGGGCGGCTCGGTGTACGCCGGCTTGGGCATTTACGACACCATGCAACTGATCAGCCCGAAAGTGGCGACCATTTGCACCGGCATTGCGGCTTCCATGTCGGCTATCCTGCTGGCCGCCGGCCACAAGGGACGCCGCACCGGGCTTCCCCATTCACGCGTGATGATTCACCAGCCGATGAGCAGCGCCGAAGGACAGGCGTCGGACATTGAAATCACCGCCCGCGAAATTATGAAATTGAAACGCGAGTTGTACGATATCATTGCCAAGCATACCGGAAAACCGGTGAAACAAATCGAAAAAGACGCCGACCGCGATTATTGGATGACTTCGCAAGAAGCCTTATCATACGGTATGATTGACGAAATTTTGACCAATGCCAACAAAAAATAATTTCCACTCCAAAGTACGGTGTTCGTTTTGCGGACGCACCGAACAGGACGGCGTGCTGCTGATTCACTCCGACAGCAGCGCTGCGATCTGCAACATTTGCATTGAGGCGGCGGCAGAAATGGTGAAAACCACCCTGCAAAAAAACACGCCGGTTTCATTGGATAATATCCAGCTGCTAAAGCCGCAGGAAATCAAACAGCGCTTGGATGAATATGTGATTGGGCAGGACGACGCTAAAAAATTCCTGGCGGTAGCGGTTTATAACCACTACAAGCGTATCATGCACGACAATAAAAATGCAGTGGAATTGGACAAATCGAATATTTTACTTGTCGGACCTACCGGAACCGGGAAAACGTTGCTGGCACACACTATTGCACGGTTGCTCCATGTGCCGTTCACGATCGTGGACGCAACCGTACTCACCGAAGCCGGCTATGTCGGCGAGGATGTGGAAAGCGTTTTGTCGCGCTTGCTGCAAGCGGCAGACTATAATGTACAAGCTGCACAAAAAGGCATTGTGTTTATTGACGAGATTGACAAGATTGCACGCAAAAGCGACAATCCGTCTATCACACGCGACGTGTCAGGTGAAGGCGTGCAGCAGGCATTGCTGAAATTATTGGAAGGTTCCGTCGTGAATGTTCCGCCGCAGGGCGGGCGCAAGCATCCCGAGCAAAAAATGATTGTAGTGGACACACGCAATATTTTATTCATTTGCGGCGGCGCTTTTGAAGGCATTGAAAAGCGCATAGCGCAGCGCCTCAACACGCAAGTGCTTGGTTTCGGCGTAGCGCAACGGACAGCGCATATTGACAGGGAAAATTTACTGCAATACATTGCACCTGCCGATTTGCGCAAATACGGGCTGATTCCGGAAATCGTAGGACGCCTGCCGGTGATTACTTATTTAAGCCACTTGAGCCGCGGGGCTTTACGAAATATCCTCACCGAACCGAAAAATGCCATTCTCAAACAATATATTCACCTGTTCAAAATAGACAATATCCGGCTCACTTTCGATGACGATGTACTGGATTTCATTGTTGACAAAGCTATTGAATTTAATCTCGGTGCACGCGGTTTGCGATCCATTTGCGAAACCATTATGATGGACGCCATGTACGAACTGCCATCAAGCGGCATAGCGGCATTGCACGTTACGAAGCAATATGCCGAAGAAAAATTGGAGCGATATTCATCACAGAAATTGGATGTTGCCTGATGGCTGCGATGCCGGGTACTACTATCATTTTTGTGGCTTGCGCCATGATGTGAAAAAAATCACCGTATCCTGTTCCATGAAATAAAAACCCGCTTCCGGCATGGTCTTCGGAAACAGGCTTTGTGACTCCGGGGGGACTCGAACCCACGACCCACAGATTAGAAATCTGTCAAACAATATATATGTAATTGTTAATTTTAAAGTATTAAACATTATTCACGTGTGTTGTTTTTATTTCTCGGCACACATTTCGGCACACATGCGTTTTCCACTGCATCGCCCGTGTAAATGATGTTTAAATCCATTTTAATCGCTTTTTAAATTCAATTTATAAAGCATAATATCCGTATATCCCGCCTTGCCGGTGGCACGGGAATTAACCGTTTTCACCGTCGCGCCTCTGAACAGGTTACGCACCTTGCCCTCATTGGCGTCCAGCCATTCGCACAGTTCTATTATCTGCGACTTTTCCGATGTGAAATACACGTAGTTCAAGCCGCATATTGTGGTCAGCACGCCCAGATAGTCCTTAATCTTCCAGTAGCTGTCCGAACTGTATGTACTGGTGTCGGTAGACAGGTAGGGCGGGTCGGCGATGAACAGCGCGCCGGGCACATTCCGGTATTGTTCGCACAGTACCTGGTA
>JAIRYH010000088.1 GCA_031267855.1 Prevotellaceae bacterium | reverse complement strand
TCGGTACGCACTAAAATCCGCACCTCGTAGCCTTTTTTTAATGCCTGATCCGTTACATGTGAGCCTATGTAGCCGGAGGCGCCTGTGATTGCTATTTTCATAATTGTTTATTTAATTTCGACTTTGTTTTTTGCAGAAATTACAACAGTCCAGCAAAACCATTTCAGAAACGGAAAAATACATAAAACAATATTACCTATAAATTGAAACGGACGAACAATATAGCTCCATTTTTTCTCATCAACCATCTTTTTCCAAAACCGAACCTTGTTAGGATTTGTAGTTATTGCCATCAATACAAAAATAATGAGGGAAAGAAACCAAAAATATTTTGTTTTAACCGTTGTGAAATGTTTTTTAATAGTTTTAATATCTTTTCTCGTTAACGGGTGTTCATCTTCCGTTCTGACTTTTGCCGCAATTTTTCTGTAGATGTTAATAACAGGATTATAAGCTATCGGTTCACTACAGATAAATGTGGCGTCCGGCTTCATTACGTTTTTAAGACGACACAGCGTTTGTTCAATATTTACGTGATGCATCAGGAAGCCGGCATACACTATATCGAATTGCTCCCCATTGGTGAAATTCAAATCTTCTGCCGTTGATTTGTGCGACGTAACAGCTACATGGTATTCTTGCGCCACCTTTTGCGTTATCTCCAGCATGCCTGCTGAAATATCTGTGGCTACCACGTTAACTCCCTGCATCGCAAAATATACACTCGTTTCGCCCATACCACATCCTAAATCCAATAATTTTTTAATTTTACCCCCCCCCCCCCCCCCCCATCTAAATATATGCCCCTCAGTAATTTATGGACATGTCTTATCTCCGGTAAAGTGTAAGCCGTATTGTACCGAATAACATCTACGTCCTCATGGCACACGGTATGTGACCACCGATCATGAAATTCTTCTTCTTTTTCATGAATTTTTTGCGCTGTTTGTTCCTGTCCTTGCATAAAATATTATTTGATTTAATTGTCTGACTTCAGTTGCCTGTTCACCTTATTCCTTTTCGCCAGCAGGTAAGCCGAAAATTTTATCCCGCCCCGTATATACGATTTAAGCACGCTCCAATCGGAGAGCGCACTTGTAAACAGCTGCCACAACTTTGAAGGACGGTAATAGAATTTGCACAGCAGTTTATTGACTGCCTCGTTCAGGTCTAACTGCGAGAGGTGCGGATATTTCATTACCGGGATTTGCTCGCCGTCGGCTGCGTACTGCTCCCACGAATTGGCGGCCAGGTAATTATTTTGCACTGCCCAGTCATACATTACCGTGCCTACCTGCGGCATGGCGCTTGACGCCTGAACGGTGTCGGTATTTAACTTCATGCAAAAATCAATGGTCTGCTGCATGGTTTTTTTAGTTTCGCCGGGCAAGCCGAATACCCAGCAGGAATGAAGCAGGAGTCCTGCTTTTTTGGCTTTTCCGCAAAAATCTTCCACCTGCTCAAGCGTCAGGTGTTTGTTTACATTGTCTAATATTTGCTGATTGCCCGACTCCGGCCCGATAAGCAGCATGCGGCAACCGGCCTGTTTCATCAGGCACAGCAACTCATAGTCGTTGACATCGCACCGCGAATTGCAGCTCCATGTTATTTTGCGCGGGCTTGCAATGAGCATTTCACACAGCTTGCGCAGTCGCGTGCGGTTGGCGGTCAGGGTATCGTCTTCAAAAAATATTTCCTTGACGGGCAGATGTTCGGCATGATACATCATTTCTTCAAATACGTTTTCGGCGGACCGAAAACGGTAGCGTTGTCCCATCATGGTTTGCGGCCAGAGGCAGAACGTGCATTTGTTGGGGCATCCCCGCCCCGAAATCATGTCGATATAAGGATAGGCATACGTGTGATTGTGATACTGGCGAACATCCAAATGATGCCAGGCCATGAACGGCAGTTCGTCCAGATTTTCGATAAGGGCGCGCGGCGCCGTTTTCGCAAACTGCCCGTCTTTCAAATAGGCAATACCATCTACGCTTGAAATATCGGCGTTGTGATCCAATGCACGCACCAAATCGCGGATGGTATAATCGTGTTCGCCGATGGCTACAAAGTCCACCGCACCCTTGCCGTCGCGCAGTGTCTGTTCGGGGAACACCGTACAGTGCGGTCCCGCAAAAATCACTTTTTTCGCGCCCAGTTCCTTGCAGCGGCGCGCCACCTCGAAGTCGTTAAAATAGGAAGGCGTGGTAAGTTCCATCACCATCAAATCGGGCCGGTAGGCTTTGGTATCTTCATACAATCCCTCGTGTCCGCGCTTATTGGCAATGTAGTCCACGAATTTTACGTCATACCCTTCCTGTTCCAAAACAGCCGTATCGTAAGCCAGCCAGTCGGGATAACGCAACGCTTCCGTTCTGTTGACTACAGGCCAGCGTTGCGTGCGGCAAAAAGCGGCTTTCCATGGAGCGTTTATCAAATGTATTTTCATGTGCGGAAATATGTAAAATATAAAAAAATTTAAACCTTAAAAATCCGGAAACAGCGGCAGGCAATGCTATGCAACAGGCTGTTGTACATAAGTTACGACACAATATCCGCTGATAATGCCGGAACAAAGATAAAAATATTTTTTCAATTATGAACTCAGGGGACTCAGAGAATGGCCGGCGGCGCATCTCATGCGTCTGTCGCAACTCATAATTCATGCGAATCAGCAGTATGATGCATCTTCGCATAATATTCTCGGGAATAAAACCTTCCCGCTCGGGAATAAAACCTTCCCGCTCGGGAATAAAACCTTCCCGCTCGGGAATAAAACCTTATTTCTACCTGATGGATTACGATGTTTCAACTGCTGATGCGCATAATTCATAATTCATAATTCATAACTCATAACTCATAACTCAAAAAATCTTTTTATTAAATTTGCACAAAACTTGGCGCATGAAAACATTTTTGGAAATACACGAACGCTACCGGGCGCCCGGCATGGATACACGTCATGTACGGCACGCGCAGGTCGTATCATTACTCGATAAACTGCCGGCGCCGTTCACCGTGGCGCCGGTGGGGCGGTCGGCGGAAAACCGCGCCATTTACGGCATACAGGCAGGCAACGGCGCCACGCGGGTGCTGCTCTGGTCGCAGATGCACGGCGACGAAAGCACCGCCACCCGCACGCTCTTCGACGTGTTCAGCTTCCTCGCCGCATCGGACGAATACGACGACATGCGCCGTGGCATCCTCTCGCAACTCAGCCTGCTGTTCATTCCCATGCTCAACCCCGACGGCGCGGAACGCTGCCGGCGCGAAAACGCATGGGGCATCGACATCAACCGCGATGCACTCAGCACCACAACGCCCGAAGGAAAAATCCTGCACAGCCAAATACAGGCTTTCCAACCCTTCTTCTCGTTCAACCTGCACGACCAGGAAAGCTATTTCTCGGCGGGCGTATCGCGCATTCCGGCCACCATCGCCTTTCTTGCACCGCCGCCCGACGCGCAGGAAAGCCTCACCGACAGCCGCCGCCGCGCCATACAGCTGATTGTGGCGCTCGACAGGAAACTGCAACCGGTTATTCCGAACGGCGTGGCAAAATGGGACGATACCTTCGAACCGCGCGCTTTCGGCGAATGGACACAGGCGCAAAACAGCGCTGCCATCCTCATTGAATCGGGCGGCTATTACAATGATCCGGAACGGAATTTTGTCCGCCGCCTGCATTTCGGCATCCTCCTGGAAGCCCTGCGTGCCGTGGCATTCGAAAGCTACACGACAGAACCGGTAGCGCCCTATTTCGCCATCCCCCGCAACCGCGAAAACGGACTGTTCGACACCCTCCGGCGCCGGCAGACCCTCACCGCCAACGGCGTTTCCTACACCACGGACATCGGCGTCCGCAAGGGGGAAACCTTCGCCGGCGATTTTGACTTCTTCGGCGCATTGACGGACGACGACGGCGCCCGCTTAACACCTGACGCCTGCAATCCATGACAGGCGACCCGCAACAGACAGTAATCCTCAACAACCTGCCGCACCAGCCGGGAGTTTACCGCTTTCTGGACAGCGCCGGCACGGTGATTTACGTGGGGAAAGCAAAAGACCTGCGCAAGCGCGTAGCCCAATACTTTGCAACCCGGCGTTACGAAAGCGCCAGACTGGAACTCCTCGTCAAAAAAATTGCCGATATCCAATATACCGTCGTACCCACCGAAGTCGATGCGCTGCTGCTGGAGAACAACCTCATCAAAAAACTCCAGCCGCGCTATAACATACTGCTCAAGGACGACAAGACCTATCCGTGGATATGCATCAGGAAAGAACCGTTTCCCCGCATTTTCCCCACGCGCCGGAAAATAAGGGACGGCTCGGACTACTACGGACCGTACGCGGCTGTCGGCATGATGAAAGTGCTGCTTGAGCTCATCCGCCAGCTGTATCCGCTGCGCACGTGCCGCCTGTCGCTCACGCCCGAAGCCCTTGCCGGACGAAAATACAAACCCTGCCTGGACTTCCACCTCGGACGATGTAAAGCGCCGTGCGCGGGAAGGCAAACGGAACAGGAATACCGGCAAAACATCGAATCAATCAAAGCCATCATCAAGGGCAACCTGTCGGAAGTGTACCGGATGCTGCAACACCAAATGCAGCAGGCGGCAGCCATCTATGCGTTTGAAGAAGCGCAGAAAATCAAGGAACGCCTGTCGCTGCTCGAACGCTACCAGGCAAAGTCCGTCATCGTAAATGCCGGCATGTCCGACCTTGATGTGTTTTCCCTTTTCGTGGACGGCAACGAAGTTTACTGCAATTTCCTGCGCGTCGTAGAGGGCGCCGTTGTCGGACTGCAAACGCTTGAACTGCGCATGGGGATAGAAGAAGAACGCGAAGCGCTGTTAAGTTATTTCATCGCCGAAATGCTCGACCGGATGGGAAATCTCTCAAAACAGCTGATTGTCCCGTTCCTGCCCGACCAGGAACTGCCTTCCGTAACCTACATCGTCCCGCAGCGCGGCGACAAACTAAAGCTCCTCCGGCTAAGCGAACGCAACAGCCGCTTATACAAACTGGAAAAACTCCGGCAACTGGAAAAACTCCAGCCGGAACGGCATGCCGAACGCACGGTCGCCGCCATACAGCGCGACCTGCACCTTCCCGAACCGCCCGTTCACATCGAGTGCTTCGACAATTCAAACATCCAGGGCGCCTTTCCCGTGTCGTCGTGCGTTGTGTTCCGCAACGCCCGCCCCTGCAAACGGGATTACCGTCATTTCAACGTAAAAACCGTCGAAGGAGCCAATGATTTCGCCACCATGTTTGAGGTTGTCACGCGCCGCTACAGTCGCCTGCTGGAAGAGAAACAGCCGCTGCCGCAGCTGGTGATCATTGACGGCGGGAAAGGACAGCTAAGCGCCGCCTGCCAGGCGCTCGCCGCGCTCGGACTGGAAACAAAAATCACCCTTGCCGGACTGGCAAAGCGGCTCGAAGAAATTTATTTCGTCGGCGACAGCGTGCCGCTATGCCTGGACAAACGCTCCGCCACATTACGCCTGCTGATGCAGATGCGCGACGAAGCGCACCGCTTCGGTATCACGCACCACCGCCTGCGCCGCTCAAAACCGCTAACCGCCACGCAGCTGACTTCCATTGACGGCATCGGCGAAAAAACCGCCGAAAAACTGTTGATTGCCTTCAAAAGCGTCGCCCGCATCAAAACCGCCTCAATAGACGAACTGCAAGCCGTCGCAGGCAAAAAAACCGCTGAAAAAATCAAACGGCATTATAAATTATGCGAATCAGCAGTAGAAACACATATTACTTAGCCCCGAAGGGGCGAAAGCGCCGGCACAGGGCGGCGCCGGCCGCCGCGAGGCGTGCACTATGATTTTAGTGCGTTAACAAAAATGACCGCCCAACGTCTCCATACATTGGTTCGCGGAAGCCTTCCGCAGAGCAATGTCTCCATACATTGACCCGAAAAAGCCTTCCGGCAGGCCAATGTCTCCATACATTGGTTCGCGGAAACCTTCCGCAGAGCAATGTAAGCATACATTGGGTCGCCTGGAAGTTGAAAGTTGAAAATTCATAACTTATGCGAATCAGCAGTAGGGAAATGACCCGAAGGGTCGGATTTTCATAACCGCAGGTAAGCGCAACGCAGCCTGCGGGGAGCGTGCACCACAATTTTGAATTTTGAATATTGAAGATTGAATTGGCTTACGCCATTGACCGCTTGCCGCCATTCAACCTTCAAAATTCAACCTTCAAAATTGACGAGGTGCCTGCCGTTCGCGATCCGGTCGGCGGGCTTTTGCGCCGGGCTCGACGAGCACGAAGTCCAGCTGTTTCAGCTCCAGGTTGGCGCGTTTGACTTTTATGCGCACGGCGTCGCCCAGTTTATACTGCCGCCGGTGGTGCTGCCCGGCAAGCAGGTAGCGTTTTTCGTCGAACACGTAGTAGTCGTCGCGGAGGCTGCGGATGGACACCATTCCTTCGATGTGGTTTTCGTTAATTTCTACATACATTCCCCATTCGGTGATGCCCGATACGGTGCCGTCGAATTCTTCGCCTTCCCTGTCGAGGAGGAATTCCACCATTTTATATTTGATGCTGGCGCGTTCGGCTTCGGAGGCTGCCTGTTCGCGCGCCGAGCAGTATTTGCAGCGTTCTTCAAAGGCGGCTTTGTTTTCCGGGTCGCCGTTTTCGAGATAGCGCGCCAGCAGGCGGTGCACCATCATATCGGGATACCGGCGGATGGGCGAGGTGAAGTGCGTGTAGTGATCAAAGGCCAGCCCGTAGTGTCCGGCATTGTCGGTGGTGTAGTGCGCGCGCGCCATGGTGCGCAGCGCCATGTTCTCGATGACGTTGCCTTCGGGCGTATTTTTTACTTTTTCCAGCAGTCTGTTGAGTTCGCGGGCGGCTTCCAGGGGCGTTTTGGTCTGCTTTACGGAGTATCCGAAGTATTTGATGAAATCGCGGAAGACTTGCAGCTTTTCGGGGTTCGGCTCTTCGTGTACGCGATAGACAAAGGTTTTCGGCCTGGGCGCGCCGCCGGTCAGTTCCGCCACGCTGCGGTTGGCGAGGAGCATAAATTCTTCGATCAGGAAGTTCGAATCTTTCGGTTCCTTGAAGTATACGCGCAGGGGTTTGCCGTTTTCGTCCACTTCTATTTTCGGTTCGGGGCGTTCGAACAGCACGGCGCCGTGTTCGAAGCGCGCCTTCCGCAGCTGCTGCGCCAGCCGGTGGAGGGTGCCCAGTTCGCCGGCGAGGTCGCCCGTGCCGGTTTCAATCACCGCCTGCGCCTGCTCGTAGTCGAAGCGCCGGACGGAGCGGACAACGGTGCGCCCGAACCACCTGTTCTTAATTTGCGCCTGCCCGTCGAGTTCGAAGACGGCCGAGAAGCACAGCTTGTCTTCATCGGGGCGCAGGGAGCACAGGTTGTTCGACAGTTTTTCGGGCAGCATCGACACGGTGCGGTCGACGAGGTACACGGAGGTGGTGCGCTCGGCGGCTTCCTTTTCTATCAGCGTGCCGGGCTGCACGTAGTGCGTTACGTCGGCGATGTGCACGCCTACTTCAAAGTGCCCGTTTTCCAGTTTCCGGAACGACAGCGCGTCGTCAAAATCTTTTGCGTCGGCGGGGTCGACGGTAAACGTTGTGACGCCCCGGAAGTCGCGCCGTCCGGCAAGGTCCTGCCGGGTGATGCCGGCCGGTATTTTTCCGGCTTCGCGCTCCACGGCTTCCGGGAAACGGTGGGGCAGGCTGAGTTCCGCCAGGATGGCAAACATTTCCGTGTCGTTTTCGCCGGGCGTTCCGAGCACCTCCACAATGCGGCCTACCGGCTCGCGGCTGCGCGCATCCCAGTCGAACACCAGCACGGCTACTTTCTGCCCGCTTTCGGCGCCGTGCAGTTCTTCCGGCGGCACTTTGACGTCGTACGGCATGTTGCGGCTCTCGATAATCACGTAGGCGCGCTGTTCGGCAAGCTGCAGCACCCCGATATACGGGCGGGTCGAGCGTGCCGTGATTTCGTCGACTTCGCCTTCGGTGCGCCTGTTTTTCTGCGCCGGCTTTTTCATATAACTGATGCGCACCGTGTCGCCGTGCAGGGCGCCGTGCAGGGCGCGCTGCGGCATAAAAATATCTTCCGGCTCGCCTTCGACGGCCACAAAGCCGTAGCCCTGGCTGGAGACCGTGAGCTTGCCGACGGCTTCCCGGCAGGCGCCGCCTTTCCGTGAAAAGTATTTCCCCGAACTGTTGCATGCCAGGATTTTTTCGTCCACCAGCTTTTTCATCACGGCCATCGCTTCTTCGCGGTCGGGGCGCGTGATTTTTAATACTTGCGTCATTTGCCGGAAGGCAAACGGTTTTTGGCTTTGCCGCTGCGATACCCACTGGCGGATCACCGCGTCTGTCTTCACAGGTTCTTTCTTTTGTTTCTTTCCCACGTTGCTGTTTTTTTAAATTGACCGCAAAGATACGATTTAATTAGGAATTAAGAATTGGGAATTAAGAATTGGGAATTAAGAATTGGGAATTAGGAATTATGGGTAGGGGCGCCGTCGGGGCGCCCGTATCCTTACAATTTTGAATTTTGAATTTTGAATTTTGAATGGCTTGCGCCGTTACGCGCCTTTTGCGCTTCCCGGAGGAATATTTGCGTGCGCCGGAGGAATATTTGCGTGCGCCGGAGGTTCGGCTGCGTGCAGCGGAGGTTCGGCTGCGTGCAGCGGAGGTTCTGCT
>JAIRYH010000022.1 GCA_031267855.1 Prevotellaceae bacterium | reverse complement strand
TGCCCCCCCCGCGCTAATGGGGGGGGGCGTGCGTTTGGGCGGTGGTAGAGACGCGATGCATCGCGTCTCTACGGCATATACATGGCATTTGTTATGGGTAAATCCGCCGGCGCGGTACGGCATGATTGCCGCCACATTTTATCCATACAATTCATCATCCCGCCAATTTCCCACGTTTGCATTAATATATTGTGCAATCCGGTTATGTTCGCCGTAATTGCGAATTACGCGGTCGTGGAAACGTGTTTGCCATGCAAACGGGATACTGTTCATTGTGGCGAATATCGTTACCGCCGATTTGAAACCACGCATAATTGACGCCAAATTTTTTGATTGGTGTCCGAATTTGTTCGATTGCCATTGGGATTGCGGCAACAATGCGGCGCTATTTGTATTGTATTGATTTTCGCCAATCACAATAATCCCATGAAAATGATTGGGCATTACCACATATTCACCCAATATGATATTCATGTCGGGTCGTAATCCGGGTGTTTTCAACCATTCTGCCTGTACGGTTTTTCCCATTTCGGACAATATCATTTCGCTGTTATTGATTTCCCCGAAAAATCGTTCGCGGTGCGCAGTGCAGACGGTTACGAAATAGGCGGCGTTTGCCCCATACTCCCAATCCTGCCATCGCACCGATGGGATGCGGTCTATGTTTTTAAATTTGTCTGCCATATATTTATTCCGTCTGGTGGTTGTTGTCGTCGTCGTTGTTATTATTGTAGAGACGCGATGCATCGCGTCTCTACGTTGTTGCACGCCCACGTTGTTGCACGCCCCTGTACCACCGCCCGCAAAGGTGGGCGGTTTGTTTTTGTATAAACAGGTTTTAAAGCAGATTTGTCATTTTATTTTGTACCTGTGTCATAGCATTTTGTTTTGTGCAAATGTACAGTTTTATTCTTAAAACGCAAAAACAGCCCCAACCGCCGCCTGCCTTTTCAGGCGGGCGGCGGTGCGTTCGGGGCGGGGCAGAACAATCAATTCAGTTAAAAAAGGGCAGCCGAAAACTTAATAGAATAGGCGGAAAGAAAAAAATATAATTGTTATGAAAATGGAAATTTAGTAGAAATGCGAACCATTGATGTTCCTGATGAAAGGTATCTTAATGATGATGCATATTTACTGAAATTAATCGCAGCAACATTCGTGAATGATGTAAATTACGAAGATTATTACATTATAAGGAAACAGCGTGTCTAAAGTAATTTCTATTACGTTAGGTCGTAGTAGAAAATGAAACGCTCACGAGTCATCGTGGGCGTTTTTTACATTCCGCCAGGAATGTGTTGTCCGGCAGCAAAACAGCGCCATCCCATCACCGCTTTCACCTTTTCACCCTGCCGCGGCAACGGCTTTACCGCGCACAGCGCATTCACCTCCTCACCTTGCAGAGACGCGGCGCGCCGCGTCTCTACTTTCAACTTTCAACTCTCAACTTTCAACTGTGCCGGGCGTCCGGCCGTCAGTGCCTCGTATTTTTTCAAATAACGATTTTCCAGGCGGCGCATTTGCCTTTTTTCGCCGGCGGTGGCGTCGCGGTAGCCGCAGAGATGCAGCACGCCATGCGCCATGACGCGGCGCAGCTCCTCGTCGGGCGGCCGGCGGTAGAATCCGGCATTGGCGCGCACCGTATCAAGACTGATAAAGACGTCGCCCGAAAGAACATTGTTTTCGGTATAATCAAAGGTAATGACGTCCGTAAAATAATCGTGCCGCAGGTATTGGCGGTTGATGGATAACAGCTCTTCGTCGGAACATAAAATAAACGACACCGCCCCCATTTCCTTTTTCTCGGCTGCAGCCAGCTGCCGCAGCCACTTTTTCAGGCGAATCCTGTGCTGCCATCGAAAGCGCACGGACATTAAGTGAAAAGTTATCATGGTGGCCATTTGCAGGTTTAATTCATTTATAGAAAATCGCAGCAAAGTTAAAAGTATTTTTTGTATTTTTGTACGTTTTTTATACCAAATATGCGAAATATACTGATAAATGATAACACCAACAATTAATTTAAAAAAAATATGTCGAAAATTACTGTCGTAGGCGCCGGAAACGTAGGCGCCACCTGTGCAAACATTATGGCACAAAAGGAACTTGCCGCCGAACTGGTGCTGCTGGACGTGAAAGAAGGCGTCGCCGAAGGCAAGGCAATGGACATGATGCAAACCGCCACACTGTGCGAATTTGATACGCGCATCACGGGCGTTACCGGCGACTACAGCGCCACCGCCCACTCCGATGTAGTGGTCATTACCTCGGGCATCCCGCGCAAGCCCGGCATGACACGCGAAGAACTCATCGGCACAAACGCCGGCATCGTAAAAAGCGTGATGGAAAATGCGCTGAAACACTCGCCCCAGGCGGTGTTCGTAATCATCAGCAACCCGATGGATACGATGACGTATCTCGCGCTGAAAGCGTCCAAACTGCCGAAAAACCGGATTATCGGGATGGGCGGCATACTGGACGGCAGCCGTTTCAAATATTATTTAAGCCGGGCGCTGGGCGCTCCCGCAAGCGACGTGCAGGGCTGCGTCATCGGCGGGCACGGCGACACGACCATGATCCCCGCCGTGCGCTTTGCCACCTGCAACGGCATCCCCGTGAGCAGCCTGCTGGACGGCGAAACGCTCGACAAAGTGGTTGCCGACACCATGGTGGGCGGCGCAACGCTGACCAAACTGCTGGGCACCTCCGCATGGTATGCCCCGGGAGCCGCCGGCGCACTGCTGGCAGAAGCCATCGTCCGCGACCAGAAAAAAATATTCCCCTGCTGCGTGGCGCTGGACGGCGAGTACGGACAGAAAGACCTCTGCATCGGCGTGCCGGCCGTCATCGGCAGCAAAGGCTGGGAAAAAATCATTGACCTCAAACTGAACGCCGGCGAACAGGCCGCCTTCAACAAAAGCGCCGACGCCGTGCGCGGAACAAACAGCGTGCTGGCCGAACTGAAACTGATTTAACGGCAATCCGGCAATCCGGCGTAAATAAAAAAACCGCAGCGAAATTCGCCGCGGTTTTTTGCTGTAAAAATGTCCCGTTACTGTTTACTGCCCATGAAAAAAATAGCAATCGTCTGTTCGAGCGAACCAAACGTGAGGACGATGGGGATGTTCGCATGTCCCGATGCAATGTGTCCCTGCTTTACCGCAAAAGAAACCGGCGCATCGCCCAGTGCCGGAACCGGTACGGTGGTGCTTCCGTTAATTTCATACACAACCTCTCCGTCCTTTTCCACTTCGGTAACAACCGCCTGGCAGGCGATATTTTCCAGCGGCAGATCGGCGCCGTCCGGCAACAGGCCGGCAAGCGTTGCATGGAGGCTTAATACAACAGTATTTTCACCCTCGGCGGCCAGCATAATGGCCGTTTCCTGCTCTACCGCGCCGGACGCCGACAGGATTCCCTGATAATTACCGGCTACCGCGTTCGCCATACCCGCTTCCCGGTCCTGCGAAAAACCGGCGGTTGCCAATGCCATGCCCAACGACAGGGCAACAATGTTTTTTAAAAATCTTTTCATGATTGTTAAATTTTTAGTTAATGATTTTTGTAATACAAAGATGCACTTATTTTTCGGGTATGTACTGTCCTGATATACGCCATTTCTTATGATTATGCCCTGCATTGTACCCGGAATCCGCAGCATTTTCCCGGTGCACCGGGAAAGATTTCCGGTACACCGGGAAAGTTCGGCGGAACGCAAAAAAAACCGCAGCGGATTTCGCTGCGGCTTTCTTAATTATGGAAAGGAAAGTTTATTATTGTCTGGCCATACTAACATCAATCGTTACGGTTTGTGCCGGAGCGCCTGATTGCATAGCAGGCACAGAACCCTGGACACTAAAAGTTATGACATTAAGTGCAACTGTTCCGGTGGATGCCTGAATAGGAATCTGAAGTCCGCTAAATGCAATTTCCTGTGCAGGAATAGTAAAACTACCGGCATATATCGGAACACCTAACAGGTCTTCTTTCGTAATCTGCGCACCTGTTGCATTCAGGGCAATATTAATATTCGCACCGCCAACTACAGGTAAATTCGCATTAAGTGCTATTGTGCCGGCTATCGTAAATTCTGTGCCTTTAGCATTTTCTACCTTAAAAGGAAGCGTGGCAGGATCGCCGAGCTGCGCTACCGGATAAACTGTTGCGTTGTCAATTTTTGCTTCGATGGTTGCAGTGTAATTACCATTCAATCCGGCAACGACATCTTCATCGTCGTCTTTCGAGCAGCCGGCGGCTATGAACGTCAAACCCAGTGACAGTACCATAAATTTTTTTAAGAAACTTTTCATGATTTTTACTTTTTTTGGTTAATTATTTTTATTTGAGGTGCAAAGATACAATTTTTTTTAATATATTTGTCTGAATTTATAATTTTTTAACATGAACTTTTTTTGTACCTGCAGCCACATCCCCGTGCACGTAAGCGATACGGGCGGCGGGAAGCCCGCGGTGGTGCTGCTGCACGGCTATCTGGAAACACTGTCCGTATGGGACGATTTTGTAAAATACCTTGAAAAGGATTACCGCATCCTCCGCCTCGACCTGCCGGGTCACGGGCTGAGCGGCACGGCGGAGGTCAACAGCACGGACTTCAC
Organism: Prevotellaceae bacterium; assembly: GCA_031267855.1. The sequence goes on along the minus strand of JAIRYH010000022.1, from coordinate 590 downwards.
GGCGCAGGTTGTCGGCGAGGTGCTGCAAAAGCAGGGCGTCCGGGAATGTGTCGTCGGCGGGCACTCGATGGGGGGGTATTCGGCGCTGGCATTTGCCGCCGGCTATCCCGACGCCGTGCGCGGCCTGTGCCTGTTTCACTCCACCCCCCACGCCGACCCGCCGGAAAAGCAGGAAGGGCGCAACCGTGAAATCGCGCTCATCCGCGAGGGGAAACTGTCGCTGGCCGTCAAGCAGGGCATCCCGCGCATGTTTGCCGGCGACCATGCTGCCCGCTTTGCCGAAAAGATAAAAGAGCTGTCGGAGATTGCGGAAATTCACGAGCCGGACGGCATCATCGCCTGCCTCGAAGGCATGATGCGGCGCCCCGACCGCAATGCGTTCCTGGCGTCGTGGCGCAAGCCGCTGCTGTTTATCTTCGGCGAAAAAGACCGGTACATTCACCCGGAAACCGCCCGGGAGCTCGCCGCCCGCTACCCGCAGGCGCAGGTCCTGTGGCTGAAAAATTCCGGGCACAACGGCTTTATCGAAGAGCCGGAAGCCACGGCGGAAGGGTTTCTGGGGTGGGCAGCAGGCTGTTTCCGGCAGGCAG
>JAIRYH010000155.1 GCA_031267855.1 Prevotellaceae bacterium | reverse complement strand
ATGCATCGCGTCTCTACGGGTTTGTTTGCGGGGTGAATTAAATATTTTATGTATATTTGTGGGAGAAATAAAGCACAATGAAAGGCAGAAAATTAATATTATACTTGGACACATCGGTTATCGGCGGGTATTATGACCGCGAATTTGAACAGGATACATTGTATCCATATAGCCACCGCCACTGTTCATAAAATAGACCTGTTAATCAGTTGGAATTTTAAGCATATTGTGAATATCGAAAGAATTAGGGGATACAATTCCATTAACATAAAAAATGGTTATCAAGCAATAGAAATACGTTCACCCAAAGATTTAATCAGTCATGAAACAAAAGAAAAAATTTGATTGCGTGCAAATGATGCGCGATATTAAAAAAGAAGTGAATGCCGAAATGGCGCCCCTGTCCAAAACCCAACGGCTGCAATACCTGCGCACAGCCCGCAAAGAATACAGCGACCTGGTGAATAAATGAGTTTTCACTTCCCCTGTTCGGACAAGGTTCTACCTTGTCCGGATTATCCCCGCAGGTTCCACCTGCGTAAATAAAAATTGAAAAACGCCGGCAGGGTTTGAAAACCTGCCGGCGTTTTTTTACGTATGAGGTATAAAGCATGAGGTATGAATTGCGGCAAGCGCACGGGCGCGCCAGCCAAATAGTCAATAGTAAAATAGTAAATTGTTCCAGCGGCGTCCCCTGCGCTTCGCGCACCCTTCCACCCTTCACCCTTTTACCCTTCACCCCTTGCACCCCGTTGCCCGTTATGCAATAATCCATACCATCACATGGTCTTCGACGATCTGGTACGACAGTTGGTAGGCGGCTGTTTGCTGCTCTTTGCCGGTGTAGGCAGCGGTCAGTTTACCTTTTTTGCGGGGTGTGAATTTTTCTATTTCCAGCTGTGCGGCAAAATCAATGCCGCTTTCGCCGATGTATTTGTAGAGCGCTTCTTTTGCGCTCCAGATAAGGCATAGCTGTATGTTGCGGCGTTTTTCGTTCAGGTAATGCTGTTCTTTTACGGAGAGCGCTTTTTTCTCAACGGCCGAGAAACTGCGCGTGGTATTTTCAATGTCTATTCCCACGTGTTTTTCCGGATGGTAGATGACGCAGGCAAAGCGGGGGGTGTGCGAAATGCTGATGTCGCCCACTTCGTTTTGCAGGAAGGGGCGGCCGTTGTCGTAATAGCCCAGGTAAATTTTCTTGCCGAACAGGTGTTCGAGCAGCAGATAAACCACCAGCCGCTCCTTGCGGCGCTGCTCACTGGTTATAAAATGCATCTCTTCTTCATCCCTGTGGGGCAGCGGACAAGTTTGCCGCAGCGCTGCTTCGGTTTCGGTAATTTCCCAAATTGCAATGACGCTTCCGTCTTTGTGTTTTTGAATGTTATAGAGCATTTGTGTTTTTGTTTTAAATTCTGTTTCGTGCTGCGGCGTTTAAATTTGCATCTTCCTGGATGCGCCGCGTTATTCTCTTCCTGCAGTTATTGTTTCCATTCCAGTGTTTGCATCAAATGTTGCATGTCGGCGGTTATAAAAGCAACGGAGGGCGCCAGGGAGTCACTGTTTGGCGTGGACATGAAATAGAGCGATCCGCGCAGGAAGTGGCGCGTACTGTCGGTTACATAAAACTGCACCGGCGACGCCACGTCGCCGCTTATTTCATACAGGAAACCGTATGTTTTTTTCATTTCATTGCGGAACGGCGTTTCGGCTATTTCGTCGGCTTTGATCGCGTGGCGGTACACGAAATGGTAGGCGTCGTCCAGCAATTCCGGCAGGTTGTTGCGGATGCGCTTGTAGCTTATGTGTATCGTGGCGTTGCAGGCCGGAAAATGCAAGTTGATCCAGTAGGGTTCGTAGCGGTAGCTTTGTTTGTCGGGGACAACGGCAGCACAGGAAGGATAGCCGAAGCGGTACGGATAGCCTGCCGAGTCAAATGTCCGGTAATTTTTTTCAGGGAAGTCAATGCGCAAATAACCGTGCGGTTTGGGAACCGGCACAGTGCCGTTGCACGCGGCAAGCAGTATGGCTGCCGCCGCCAGCCATCCGTCAATCCGTTTCATCCGAAATTTCTCCTACAATTTCTTCCAGGATATCTTCGAGGGTTACGATGCCTTCGGTGCCGCCGTATTCATCAACCACGATCGCCATGTGTATTTTCCGGTGGCGGAATTCTTCCATCAGGTCGTTTATTTTTTTATTCTCCGGCACAAAATAGGCGTCCCGGATAAACGGCTGCCAGGCAAAACCGGCATCTTCGGTATACAGGTACGGCATCAGGTCTTTCACATACAGGACGCCTTTCACATGGTCGGGCGTTCTGTCGTAAACAGGAAGGCGGGAGTAGCCGCATTCCATCATTTTGTTGCGTACGGTAATAAAGTCCATGTGCAGCTCCACCGCCTCCACGCTGATACGCGGACGCATCACTTCGTGGACGTCAATGTTCACAAAGCGGACAATGCCCTTCAGTATTTTTTTGTCTTCTGCCGACTGGCTTTCGGTAATGTCCACCGCCTGCGACAGCTCGTCGATGGAAACAGCGCTGCGAATGTTGCGGAAATGCCTGTTCACCCGGGCGGCAAAATGTGCAAGAAACCACGAAAAAGGCTGTAATAATGCGGAAACAGCGCTTAGCAGCGATGTCGTTCTTTTGGTAAACGACAGGCGATGCTGCGCGGTAAATGTTTTTGGCAGCACTTCTCCGAAAAGCACCAGCACAAACGTTACACATACGGTTTGAACCAAAAAGTCAATCAACGGCGTGGGGCAGGCAACGAATTTATTAATAAGGAGCGAGGACAGCAAAATGATGGCGATATTCACCAGGTTATTACCCGCCAGAACAGTTCCCAGCAGCCGGTCTGATTTCGCCAGGTGCGCCAGTACGCGGCGTGTTGCCCTGGTTTCTTCGCGCTTGAGTTTATCAATATCTTGCGGCGACAGGGAAAAATACGCCGTTTCGGTACCGGAAAAAAACGCGGAAAAAAATAGAAAAACTAACAGCAAACATGCGTACAGCAGGTCGGTGGTGGTGGCTGTCGAAAAATGGATTTGCAGAAATATCCAACAACTGGGAGGTTCCAAAGTCTAACAATTTTTTGTTAAGCGCTACAAAGGTAATAAAAAGTAACGAATTGCAAAAAAGGAATCAGCAATGGCGTTTATCCGCTGTTCCTTTTGAAAAAAATGTGTACATTCGTGAAAAATATTAAGCAGGTAATTTGTGGATAAAAATTTCATAAGCGGCACAACGGTCTTTTCTCTCCGTCATCCGCCATTGCCGGAGGCCTTTTCCGAAGGAGTAATTATTCCTGTCGACAAGCCGCTTGGCTGGACGTCGGCAGATGCGGTGCGCAAGATAAAATTTGCACTGCAACGAAAAATGAATCAGAAAAAATTAAAAGCAGGACATGCCGGCACACTGGATCCATTGGCAACAGGCGTACTGCTGGTGTGCACGGGCAAAGCGACCAAACAGGCCGGCGCATTGCAGTCCGAAGAAAAGGAATACATCGCCGAAATAGAAACAGGAGCGACCACGCCCTCGTTTGACCTGGAAAAAGAAGTGGACGCCCGTTATCCCTTTGCCCATATTACCAGGGCGATGATAGACGATGCGCTGAAAGCGTTCGTCGGAACACAGGAACAAATTCCACCTGTTTTTTCTGCAAAAATGCTGGGCGGAACACGGGCATATAAATTTGCGCATGCCGGACAGGACGCTGTAATGAAACCGTCTGTCATTACCGTCTATGAAACGGAATTAATGGCTTTCAACCCTCCGAAACTTACGGTACGCATAGTGTGCAGCAAAGGAACCTATATTCGTGCTTTTGCCCGCGACTTAGGCGCGGCATTGCAAAGCGGAGCTCATTTGACCGGTCTGCGCCGTACCCGAAGCGGAAAATTTAATATTCAAACGCTCATCTCATTAGAGGGTTTTGAAAAATTTTTATTGGATATTTAAAACTATTTCACGAATTTTGTACACAAAATAAGGTGTTTTACATCTCAATAACACAAAAATTCCATGAAACTTTCTCAATTCAATTTTAAATTTTCAAATGAACTGATTGCCAAATATCCCGCCAAACATCGCGATGAATCGCGACTGATGGTGCTTCACCGCGACAGCGGGAAAATAGAGCACAAAATATTCAAGGACGCAGTCAAGTATTTTTTTGAAGGCGATATTATGGTCTTCAATGACACCAAGGTTTTTCCGGCGCGCCTGTATGGCAATAAAGAAAAAACGGGGGCGGAAATCGAAGTGTTTTTATTGCGTGAACTCAACAACGATCAGCGTTTGTGGGACGTTCTGGTAGACCCGGCGCGGAAAATCAGGATAGGAAACAAATTATATTTTGGCGAAGATGATGCACTGGTGGCAGAAGTGATTGACAATACTACATCTCGTGGGCGCACGGTGCGTTTTCTCTTTGACGGCACACACGAAGAATTTAAAAGAACGCTGTTCGGATTGGGCGAAATGCCGCTCCCGCGGTGGGTTCGCAAACAAAACGAACCGCTTGATGAGGAACGCTACCAAACCATTTTTGCAAAAAATGAAGGCGCTGTCGCTGTGCCCGCTGCCGGCTTGCACTTCAGCCGCGAGCTCTTAAAACGCATGGAAATAGAGGGGATCCAACAGACGTCCGTTACTTTGCACATGAGTCTGGGAAGTTTCCGGGTGGTTGACGTAGAGGACCTCTCGAAACACCGCATGGACTCGGAACAGGTGATTGTTACGGAAGAAGCAGTGGCCATGGTGAACCGGGTGAAAGAAAAGAACAGGCAGGTTTGCGCGGTAGGTTCCACTACCCTGCGAGCCATTGAAACGGCCGTAACGACGGAAGGTCGCCTGAAAACATTCAACGGATGGACGAATAAATTTATTTTCCCGCCTTACGATTTCACTGTGCCGACATCGGTTATTACGAACTTTCACCTCCCTTTTTCCACCATGTTGATGGCGGTAACTTCTTTCGGCGGCTACGAACAAATGAAAAAAGCATACGAACAGGCGGTAAAAGACAAGTACCGCTTCGGCACGTATGGCGACGCCATGCTAATACTGTAACCCCCCTGCTTCCGAAAGGGGAATAACCGTTTCTCACTTCTTAATTTACCGAAATGCCGGACGATACGACTACAAAACCCATTGATTCCGGCAACATTGCCCCGGCAGAGAACAGGCTGCTGTATTATATTGCTCTCGGACTGGTACCCGGCATCGGCGGCACACTGGCGAAACGCTTAATCGCCAAGTGCGGAAGCGCGGAAGCAGTGTTTCGTGAGAAAAAGGCATTGCTGCAAAAAGTTTCGGGCATTGGCGCAACGATAGCCCATAAAATCACGGGACAGCAAGTGCTGCAGCGCGCCGAAAAGGAATGTGCTTTTCTCTTAAAAAACAATTTTCACGGGCTTTGCTATATCGATGACAAATACCCGCAACGTTTGGCACAATGCGAAGACGGGCCTGTTGTCCTTTTTGTCAACGGAACAGTTGACTTCAATCAAACGAAAATTTTAAGCATTGTCGGAACGCGGCAGGCTACACCATACGGACTGGAACGGTGCGAAGCGATCGTGGCGCAACTGGCCGCACGCGGTCATGCACCCGTCATCGTGAGCGGACTCGCTTACGGCATTGACATCTGCGCCCACAAAGCGGCATTGAATAACCATTTACCTACCGTTGCCGTAATGGCAACGGGCTTGGACAAAATTTACCCGTCACTGCACCATGCAACGGCAAAGCAGATAACAGCACAGGAAGGCGCGCTGGTAACCGATTTTTTATCGGACACCAAACCCGACCGCCAGAATTTCGTACAGCGCAACCGCATTATTGCCGGACTTGCCGACGCCACACTGGTAGTGGAGTCCGGAGAAAAGGGCGGCGCACTGATTACCGCCGGACTGGCGCTGTCGTACAATCGCGATGTGCTGGCCGTACCGGGACGCGCAGGCGACCCCTGCTCCAAAGGATGCAATGCGCTCATCCGCTCCAACAGGGCGGCATTGGTCGAAAACATTGCCGATATTGAATATGCGCTGGGCTGGGATCCGCAGGAAAAAGAAAAAGCACAGCAATTATCGCTGTTTGCCCCGCTCTCCGGCGAGGGAAAAATGATTGTAGAAACATTGAAAGCAAACCCGGCAGCAACTATTGACGCGATTTGTTACGCTACAAAGATTCCGATGTCCCGGCTGTCGGCTTTATTGTTTAAAATGGAAATCGACAACCTGCTGCGTACCCTGCCCGGAAAGCGATACGAATTAAAATAGCCGCCGCCGCTTCAGGATTAAGCCCCAAGCACCGGCTGGCGCGCCCGGGCAATCGTCACCGCAACACGGCATCAACGCAAAACGACAGCGCCTCCGCAAAAAGAGCCGGCCTGTAAAGTAAAAATTCGATAATCCAAAAAAAATTACTATTTTTGCGCTCCAATAAAAATTTAAAAACACACATACCAATGGCAGTTTTAGAAAAAATCAGAGTACGCATGGGCGTGTTCATTACGGTCATCATAGGATTTGCACTGATTTCGTTTATCGTGGATGCGGACACCTTGAGTTCCATCATCTCCGTGTTTTCCTCGCAAAACGACGTCGGAGAAATTAACGGAAAAGAAATTTCCTACCAGGATTTCATCAAGCGGCAGGAATATTATTCCCAGATCAACACGCTGTTTACCGGCGGCTCCTCGCTGAGCGAAGAAATGCAGGAACAGATCAACGAGCAGGTGTGGCAGGACTTTTTCCGCGAAGAAGTATTGAATCCCCAGTATGAAAAAAGCGGCATGGAAATATCGGCCAAAGAACTGGTCGATTTGACGCAGGGACGCTCCATTTCGCCCATATTGCAGCGCGATCCGGTATTCTGGGGCGAAACCGGCGTATTCAGCCGCGTGAATGTCCTCAACTTTATCAGCAGCATCAACAGCGACCCCTCCGGAATGCGTGCCGCCTATTGGAAATACTGCGAAGACCGCATGCGCAATGCCCAGCTGCTGGAGAAATACATGTCGCTGCTGACGCAGAGCAGCCGCAGCAATTCGCTGGAACTGAAGCGCAGGGTGGCCGACCGGAACACGACGGTCGACATCGGCTATGTGGCGCAAAGCATCAATGCTGCCGACGACTCGACCGTCCGGATCACCGAGGGAGCCGCGCGGCAATATTACAACAAACATAAAAACCGGTTTGCACAACCGGCCGACGAACGCGACGTGGAACTGGTCGCCTTTCCCGTAGAACCGTCGGACGACGATATCCGCCTGGCGGAAGAAGCCATGGCGAAAATTTATAATGAATTTACCGCCACCAAAACCGCCGAATTGGGCAATTTCGTGTCGCGCAATTCCGACGTCACTTTTTCCGGAAAATACTACAAGCGGAACGAACTTTCACCGGCGCTCGACAGCTTTGCATTCCGCGCTGCGGCAAAAGACGTGCTGCCGGTTTACCGCGAAGACAACACGTTTTATACCGCCCGCATCATCCGGTCGCGCATGATGCCCGACTCCGTAAAAGCCCGCCACATCCTCATTCAAAACGTCGGAAAGGAAGCGGCCGGCCGGATAGCCGACAGCCTGATCAACGTGCTGGGACGCGGCGCGAATTTCGGATACATTGCCCAGCAATATTCCGCCGACCAGGCCGCCAACCGCAATGAAGGCGATTTGGGATGGTTTACGCAGGGCGTGATGGTAAAAGCTTTCAATGACACCTGCTTTGTAGTTCCTCAAAACAGACTGATAAAAGTCGAAACAACTTTCGGCACGCACATCGTCGAAGTCACCGACCGCAGCCCCGAAGAACGCATGGTGCAGCTGGCGATAGTGGAAAAAACCGCGCATCCCGGCAAAAACACCTACCAGACGATCTTTGCCCGGGCGAATGATCTTGCCACGGCAAGCGCCGGGCACGAACAGTTCAGGGAAGCCGCCGCCGAAAAGAAATTAAACGTCGTGCCCGCCTGGTCGCTAAGGGAAGGCCAAAAAAGCCTGGCAGCATTGCCAGGCGCCAATGTACGCGACCTGATGCGGTGGGTGTATGAAGTCAAAACAGGCGACGTGTCGCCGGTACTGACGGTCGGCAACTATTTTGTGGTGGCGTCGCTGACGGCTGTCCGCAATCAGGGAATGCTGCCTTTTCAACAGGTTCGCCCGGAAATAGAAAGCATCCTGCAGCAGGAACAGAAAGTCGAACGCCTGGCGCAACAAATGAAAGAAGCCGCCGCTACCGTGGCCTCCATTGATGAACTGGCCGAAAAAACCGGCCTGACGGTAACTGCCGCCACCGACATTTCCTTTGCCGGCAGCAGCTTTATCACCGGCGCCGGACTGGAACCGAAATTGCAGGGCAGCGCCGCCGGCGCGCCGGAGAACACCCTGACCGGCCCCGTGAAAGGCTCGCTGGGAGCATATTTCTTTACCGTAACCCGCCGCTACACCGGCGCGGCCTACACGCTCGACGAAGAAAAAGAACGCGAAGCATACATGGAAAAATACGACCAGATGACGCTGATGCAACGCTACCAGGAATTCTATGACGTCCTCGAAAAAACCGCCGACGTGGTCGATCATCGCGGACGATTCTTTTAATCGGATTTACGGATTTACAGATTTACGGATTTGGCTGGCGCCGGCCACATTGTCCCGTCGTAGGGGCGACCCCTTGTGGTCGCCCTTTTCAATTACGAATTATGCGAATCAGCTGTAGGGAAATGACCCGAAGGATCGGATTTTCATAACCGCAGGTAAGCGCAGCTGTGAATTAAGAATTAAGGATTAAGAATTAAGAATTGCGACAAGCGCGCAATGGCGTAAGCCAATTCCTAATTCTTAATTCCTCGTGCGCTGACCTTATTTTTCAAAAGAAACCTTAGTAGAATTCCCGTAATATAAAACCTTATTACATTATTCCTTTTTACACAGGCTCCGTTCCGCGCGGCGCACCGTCCGCGCTTTTTATATCGCCTGTAGCCCGCGCGGGGGATGGTTTTGCTGTCATTTCTACTAAGGTTGCCGTTGATGTGATTAATGTGTTAACCTTATATTTGCAGCATCAAGAAAAACCTTATATTTGCGGAATCAAGAAAATAAATATAAATTATATGTGATTAACCCCATTAACCCCGTTAACCCCGTCACCGCAGCGGCCGCGGAGATTTTGGTAATCTGAAAACTATGCCTACCTTTGCACTGCGCGACGGCGTCCGCCCGACCGTATACATTATATATATACAGATACAGGCATAAACAGTATGAAACATCTTTCCCCCATATCCCGCTGCCGCAGCGCCGTCCTTTTCCTGGCCGGCATCCTGGCGGGGTGCACAGCCGCGCCCGACACAGGCTATAAAATGATTGTCGGCGCCTACACGGAGCAGGCCGCCGGCGAAGGTGTCTGCGTGTATGAAATGAATGTCAAAACGGGCGACGCCCGGCAGCTGTCGGTCGGAAAGGCCGTCAACCCGAGTTACGTGGCGCTGTCGCCCGACAAGCGGTTCGTCTATGCCGTCAATGAATCCGGCGACCGCAGCGCCGTCAGCGCATTTTCCTTCGACCCGCATGCCGGCACGCTTCAGGAACGCCAGACCGTGCCCACGCCGGACGTCGACCCCTGTTACCTCGCGGTAACCGACCGGCATGTGGTTACCGCCGGATACGGCAGCGGCAGCATCGCCGTATTCGAACGCCGTGCCGACGGCTCGCTGGGCAGCGCCCGGCAGGTGATCCGCCACACGGGCAGCAGCGGGGACACGGCGCACCGGCAGACGCCGCACGTGCACCAGACCATCTTTACGCCCGACGGACGCCACCTGCTGTCGTGCGACCTGGGGACCGACAGAATCACCGTTTACCGCTACAACGCTTTCGATACCGCAAGCATCCTGACCGTCACCGGCAGCCTGGAACTGAAAAAGGGAAGCGGCCCGCGACACCTTGCATTTAATGCCGCCGGCGACAGGGCTTACGTGCTGCAGGAACTGGACGGCACGCTCACCGTGCTGTCCGTGCATCCCGACGCATCGCTGTCCGTGCTGCAGGAAACCACCGTGGCGAACGGCGACGGCGGCAACGGCGCGGCGGCCATTCACCTCTCGCCCGACGGGCGGTTTGTCTATGCCACCAACCGGGGCACCGCCGACAACATCACCTGCTTTTCCGTCGCGACGGACGGGCGGCTCGAGCGCGCAGCGCAGGTCGCCACCGGCGGCAGGGGCCCGCGCGACTTCGCCATCACCCGCGACGGCCGCTACCTGCTTGTCGCCAACCAGCGCTCCGACCTCATCACCGTCTTCAAGCGCAACAAAAAGACCGGCACATTAACGCCTGCCGGAATGGAAATCAAAACCGGCGCGCCCGTCTGCATCGTAACCTTTTAAGTTGAAAGTGAAAAGTAGAGCCGCGCGGTAGTGCGGCTTTTTAGTTGAAAGTTGAAAGTTGGCTGACGCATCATCACATCATCATATCATCACAACATCGCAGTAAGGACATCGGGTAGGGGCGGGTTTGAAACCATAAGTGTTCGAAACCTTGTAAAGTTAAACAGGAAAGCAGTAATTCTGCGTTCATTATGACAGCAAAAGAGATAATACATTTGATACCGCCTGCGCTATTTGAGTTTCTTTCTATTGAAACGCGAGTAGATCATCAAGTAAAGAAATTAACAGGGGAGGCGATTTTTAAGCTGATACTGTTTTCCATGTTAGATTCC
>JAIRYH010000032.1 GCA_031267855.1 Prevotellaceae bacterium | reverse complement strand
GTGATGGGGAAATTTTAACCGGCCCCGCATCATGGCATTAATAATCCAATCATATTAAATTTATGTCTCTTTCTCGTCGTAATTTTTTAAAAACAGGCGCCGCCACAGTGGCGGGTCTGGCTTTTTCCAACAGTTTATTTGCCGCAGCAGCAGGAAAGCACAGTCGTTCCGGCGGTGTGGCAGTACATGAATCCCTGCGCCCGGCGCCCGATGCGCGCGCCTTTCTGTCCAAAGCGGTGGAAGATGCCATCGCCGGCGTAAAAACGAAAATAAAAGATCCGAAGTTAGCGTGGATGTTTGAAAACTGTTTTCCGAATACACTGGATACAACCGTTACGCATGTGCCGGGCGGCGTACCCGATACGTTTGTCATCACCGGCGACATACACGCCATGTGGCTGCGCGATTCCTCGGCGCAGGTATGGCCCTACCTGCCGCTGACGGTTCATGACGATGCGCTGAAAGCCATGATCAACGGGCTTATCCGCCGGCAGGCTGCCTGCGTGTGCATTGACCCGTATGCGAATGCTTTTAACAACGGGCCCCTCGGCAGCGAATGGGAAAAAGACCTGACCGACATGAAGCCCGAACTGCACGAACGCAAATGGGAAATCGACTCGCTGTGCTACACCGTGCGGCTGGCGTATCATTACTGGAAAATCACCGGCGATACGTCTGCTTTCGACGCCACATGGGTCAAGGCAACACAACTGATTTACCGTACCTTTATTGAACAGCAGCGCAAAACGGACAGAGGGCCCTACCGTTTCCAGCGGCTCACCGAACGCCAGCTCGACACGCTCTCCAACGACGGGTGGGGCAATCCGGTGAATCCGGTGGGGCTTATCGTATCGTCGTTCCGCCCGTCCGACGACGCCACGACGTTCGGCTTCCTTATCCCCTCCAACCTCTTTGCGGTAGTGTCCCTGCGGCAGCTGGCAGAACTTTATTCGTCGGTCGTGGGCGACAGCGCATTTGCCGCCGGCTGCACGGCGCTTGCCGGCGAAATTGAAACAGCCGTCAACAAATATGGCGTAACGGAACGCGAAGGCTACGGAAAAGTCTATGCCTACGAAACCGACGGCTTCGGCAACCATCTCTGCATGGACGACGCCAACGTCCCCAGCCTGCTCGCCCTGCCCTACCTTGGATATGGCAGCGCCGGCGACGAACTGTACAGGAATACCCGCCGCCTGATATGGAGCAAAGACAATCCCTATTTCTTCTCCGGCACGGCGGCCGAAGGAATCGGCGGACCGCACATCGGCTATGATTACATCTGGCCGATGAGCATTGCCATGCGCGCCCTGACCAGTGACAGCGACGAAGAAATACGCCGGTGCGTCAAAGCCCTGCGCGATACCGACGGCGGCACCGGCTTCATGCACGAATCATTCTTCAAGGACGACGCCGCCAATTTTACCCGCAAATGGTTTGCGTGGGCAAATACCCTGTTCGGCGAACTGATCGTTAAGCTGGTAAACGGCGGGAAAGAGCACCTGCTGCCCGCCTGAGGCGACGGGAATTTACGGATTTACGGATTTGGCTGGCGCCGGCCACCTTTCACCTTTTCACCTTTTCCCTGCCCGGGGAAAAATGTCGGTTTCAGCGACAATTATATTTTACTTTGCCCCAAATGGCGGTACGGCTTGCGTAGTCATGGCCTCCCGGGTGTTATATTTGCAGGAGATGTAGCGATACTTTAAAAACACGGTTGCAAAACCCTTTCAACAGACGCCGCATGATACTGAAATATAGCATGACTTACCTTCCATGTTTGAAAAAAAATATGATTTGTCAAAAGAATTTGAGGCGTTTTTCATCCGGAACTACCCCAAGGTAAAAACTTTTGCCCGCCGCCTGCTGATGAAGGAGCATGAAGCGGAAGATATAGCGCAGGATGTATTTTTGAAAATAGTGGACAAGCCTGCCATCTGGAAAGACCCGGAGCAGAGCGGGAAATACCTGTTTACGATGACAAAAAATCATATCTTCAACATCATCAAGCACCGGGCTATCGAACGGAAATACGAGGAAATGACGGTTGCCGAACATGCCGCCCGGGAGGAATCCGGAACGGTAGAGAAACTTTACGCAAAGGAACTGGAATTACAGGTTCAATATGCCGTCGAGCAGATGCCGCAGCAGCGGAAAGATATTTTTAAAATGAGCCGCATCGAGGGACTGAGCAATGCAGCCATTGCCGAAAAAGCAAACCTGTCGATCCGGACGGTTGAGCGGCACCTTTACCTGGCGTTGAAAGATTTGAAAAAAGCGCTTGATGAGGCATGAGCCGGCCGGCGCGCCGGACGATAAACGCCGCGCGCAGGTCTATTTGTACTCGTCCCACCGTTTGATGGAGATGTCTTCGGCGTCGATTTCGCAGAAAGCGTTGATGAAAGCCGTGGCGAGGCGGGCGTTGGTGATCAGGGGGACATTGAAGTCAATGGCGGCGCGGCGCACCTGGTAGCCCTTGGTCAGCTCGCGCTGCGAAAGATTCTTGGGAATATTTACCACAAACTCGATCGTCCTGCTGCGCAGCAGTTCGATGGCCTGCGGCTGGCCTTCCTCGTCGGGCCAGTATGCCGGGAGGGTTGGAACGCCGTTTTCTTCCAGGTATTTTTGCGTGCCGGTCGTGGCATACAGGGTATAGCCTTTTTTGTGCAGCAGCTTTGCGCTTTCCAGCATGGATGCCTTTTGCCGCGCATCGCCGGTTGACAGCAGGATGGTCGACTTCGGGATTTTATAGCCTACCGACAGCATGGCCGTCAGCACTGCTTCGGGGCTGTCGTCGCCGAGGCAGCCCACTTCGCCGGTCGATGCCATGTCCACGCCCAGCACGGGGTCGGCTTTTTGCAGGCGGGTAAATGAAAACTGCGACGCCTTGATGCCTACATAATCCAGGTCGAATGCGTTTTTGCGCGGCTTTTCCACCGGCACGCCCAGCATGATTTTTGTGGCAACGTCGATGAGGTTTATCTTCAAAACCTTTGATACGAACGGAAAGCTCCGCGACGCCCGGAGGTTGCATTCGATGACCTTAATGTCGTTCTCTTTTGCGAGGAACTGGATGTTGAACGGCCCCGAGATTTGCAGTTCCTGTGCTATCTGCCGCGCAATTTTCTTGATCCGCCGCACGGTTTCCACATACAGCTTTTGCGGCGGAAACTGGATGGTCGCATCGCCCGAATGCACGCCCGCAAATTCAATATGCTCGGAAATGGCGTAGGCCACCACCTCGCCCTTGTCGGCCACGGCGTCCAGCTCTATTTCCTTGGCGTTTTCGATGAAGGCGCTCACCACCACCGGGTGCTTTTTGGATACATTGGCGGCTAATTTCAGGAACTGTTCCAGTTCCGCAGTATTGGAACATACGTTCATCGCCGCGCCCGACAGCACATAGGAAGGGCGAACCAGTACCGGGAAGCCGACTTCTTCCACAAACTTTTCGATTTCCTCCATGCTGCTCAGCTCCTGCCACCGCGGCTGGTCAACCCCCAGGCGGTCGAGCATCGACGAGAATTTGTGGCGGTCTTCGGCGCTGTCGATGCTTGTGGCCGGCGTGCCCAGGACGGGAACGCCGGCAGATGCCAGGCGCAGCGCCAGGTTGTTCGGGATCTGCCCGCCCATGGATACCACCACGCCCTCCAGCGGACATCGGGCGGCGGGCAGCGGGCTTGCCTCCTGCCGGAGGCCCGAATCCCCCTGCTCCACTTCGATGATGTCCATCACGCGCTCAAAAGTCAGCTCGTCGAAATACAGGCGGTCGCACATGTCGTAGTCGGTGCTTACGGTTTCGGGATTGTAATTGATCATCACGCCGCGCCGTCCCGCCCGGCGGATGGTCTGCAGGGCATTTACGCTGCACCAGTCGAACTCCACCGAGCTGCCGATGCGGTAGGCGCCGGAGCCCAGCACAATCACCGGGCGCTTGCCGTCCGGGCTGTCCAGATCGTGCGCCGTGCCGTTATAGGTCCGGTAAAGGTAGTTGGTTTTTGCCGGATACTCTGCCGCCAGCGTGTCTATCTGCTTTACGACCGGCACAATGTTTTTCTCCTTGCGCAGCCGGCGGACGGCCTGTATCGCCGCATCCGCGTCTTCCGCATCTTCCGTCACCAGCCGTGCAATCTGGAAATCGGAAAAACCCTGCTGTTTTGCCCGGCGCAGCAGCGCTTCCGGCAGGGCCGGCAGTGTCCCGATTTTTTCCAGTTCGCCCGCCGTGTCGACAATGCGCTTGAGTTTATGCAGGAACCAGTTGTCGATTTTCGTCAGTTCATGGATCTGTTCCACCGTATAGCCCTTTTGCAGCGCCTGGGAGATAACGAAAATCCGGTTGTCGGTCGGTTCGCGCAGCGACCGGTCGATGTGCTCCACCCGGATTTCGCGGTTGGCCACAAAGCCGTGCGCGCCCTGCCCGATCATGCGCAGTCCCTTCTGGACGGCCTCTTCGAACGACCGGCCGATCGCCATCACCTCGCCCACGCTTTTCATGCTGCTCCCGATTTCGCGCGACACGCCGTGGAATTTCGACAGATCCCAGCGCGGGATTTTGCACACAATATAGTCCAGCGCCGGCTCAAACAGCGCCGTCGTGGATCCGGTAACCGTATTTTTCAGCTCAAACAGTCCATACCCCAGCGCCAGCTTCGACGCCACAAAAGCCAGCGGATAGCCGGTGGCTTTCGACGCCAGCGCCGACGAGCGGCTCAGGCGCGCGTTCACCTCAATCACCGCATAGTCTTCCGAATGGGGATCCAGGGCATACTGGACGTTGCATTCGCCCACAATCCCGATATGCCGGATGATGCGGACGGCCAGTTCGCGAAGCTTCTGGTACTCCCTGTTGTTAAGCGTTTGCGACGGCGCCACCACAATGCTTTCGCCGGTATGGATGCCCAGCGGATCGAAGTTTTCCATGTTGCACACCGCAATGCAGTTGTCATAGCGGTCGCGCACCACCTCGTATTCTATCTCCTTCCAGCCTTTCAGCGATTTTTCCACAAGAATTTGCGGCGAATACGAAAAGGCCTTTTCCGCAAGCCTCCCCAGCTCCTCTTCGTTGTCGCAGAAGCCGCTGCCCAGGCCGCCCAGCGCGTATGCCGCCCGGATGATCACCGGATAGCCCAGCGACCGGGCGGCGGCCTGCGCGTCCCGCAGGTTTTCGACGGCCGCGCTCCGGATGGTCCTGACCCGGATTTCGTCTAATTTTTTTACAAACAGCTCCCGGTCTTCCGTGTCCATAATGGCCTGTACCGGCGTCCCCAGCACCTGAACCCCGTACTGTTCCAGCACGCCCGACCGGTACAGCTGCACCCCGCAGTTCAGCGCGGTTTGCCCGCCAAACGCCAGCAGAATCCCGTCGGGACGCTCCCGGCGGATGATTTTTTCTACAAAAAAAGGCGTCACGGGCAAAAAATAAATCCTGTCGGCAACGCCTTCCGATGTCTGCACCGTCGCAATATTCGGATTGATCAGAACGGTCTCGATACCCTCCTCCCGCAGGGCTTTCAGTGCCTGTGAACCGGAATAGTCGAACTCGCCCGCCTCGCCGATTTTTAATGCCCCGGAACCCAGCAGCAATACTTTTTTAATGGAATGATTTTGCATGAACATGCGAATATTTGGTTTTTGCAAAGGTACAAAAAATGTGCTGATGCGGTTCAGTTGAAAGTTGAGAGTTGAAAGTTGAAAGTTGCGCGAAGCGCGTACCTGTAGGGGCGCCGTAGGGGCGCCCTGTTCATCTGCAGGGGCGGTTTGAAACCCGCCCCTGCGGGCATCGCCCTTAGTTGCGGCTGAACTAAGCCCTTAGTTGAGGCTGAACTAAGCCCTTAGTTGAGGCTGAACTAAGCCCTTAGTTGAGGTTGAACTAAGCCCTTAGTTGAGGTTGAACTAAGCCCTTAGTTGAGGCTGAACGCTGTCCGGGGTTATTCGCCCTGTCCGCCATTCCGGGCGCCGGAGTTCTCCACCCGGATTCGCTCCGTGCCTTTACGATGCGCTGTGCAATGTCTTCGTTGTGCAGCGTGGTGCCGGCGGTGGATACGTCGGCGTAGCTGTCGTTCGGTACTTCTTTGGTGAACTGGTTGGCTTGCAGCCAGACTTTCCAGGTGTGTTTCTTTGTCATAATGTTTTTAGTTATGAGTTATGAGTTATGAGTTATGAGTTATGAGTTATGAGTTATGAGTAGGGGCGGGTTTGAAACCCGCCCCTACGGGCAGGCGTTGCGGCAGGCGGTCAATGGCGCCAGCCAACTCATAACTCATAATTCATAACTCATAATTCCTCGATGGCCTGTTTGATGATTTTCTCCATGATTTCGTAGCCGGCGACGGTCACGTGGACGCCGTCCATGGTGTATTGCGGCGGCATTCCCCTGGTGCCGTCCGCGCTCAGGAGGGGGGTATGGTAATCGGCGTAGGTGAAGCCTTTGGCGGCGCAGTAGTCTTTGATGGCGGCGTTGAGCTGGTCAATCTTCGCCGGGACGGCCGGTATTTCCTTGCGCCAGGGGATTTCCGAGGCGGGGAGGACGGAGGTGAGGATGACTTTTATGCCGTTGGCCGCCGCGATTTCGGCCATGGACTGGATGCTGCCGAAGGTGAATTCAAAGTCGTAGGTGCCGCTGTTGGTGGCAATGTCGTTGATGCCGCCGTTGATGACGACCACCTGCGGTTTGAGCGCCACGATGTCGGCGCGGAAGCGGGAGAGCAT
>JAIRYH010000026.1 GCA_031267855.1 Prevotellaceae bacterium | reverse complement strand
GGGGGGGTAAGGCATCGTTCACTTTCAACTTTCAACTTTCAACTTTCAACTGAAAAAATTTTCAGTCTTAGCCGGTTCAGCGCTGTGGCCGAGAAGCGTTCGATGTTGCGCAGGCGGTCGTTGGTGAACTGGTGCCGTTCCGAGTGGGTGCCCCGGGGTGTGGCTACGGCGATGCAGAGTGTTCCCGCGGGTTTTTCCGGCGTGCCGCCGCCGGGTCCGGCAATGCCGGAGGTGGCTATGGCATAATCCGTCCGGAGCAGGCGGCGGACGCCCTGCGCCATCTGTTCCGCTACCTGCCGGCTCACCGCGCCGTGCCGTTCAATGGCGGCGGCGGCCACGCCGAGCACGTTTGTTTTTACCGCGTTGTCATAAGCCACTGCGCCGCCTTTGAACCAGGCGGAGCTCCCCGCCACCGATGTCAGCAGCGAGGCTATTTTCCCGCCGGTACACGATTCGGCGGTAGCGACGGTAGCGCGGCGTTCGAGCAGCAAGCGTCCCGCGACGGTTTCCAGCGTGTCGTCGCCTTCGCCGTAAATGGCCGTGCCGAGCAGGGCGCGCAGGGCTTGCACGGCACGGGCTGCTTCCGCTTCCGTATCTTCGTCCGGCTGATATACCGACAGGCGCAGGCGCACGCCGGTGAGGGGATTTGGAAGGTATGCCAGTTTCATGTATGGCGGCAGGCTCTGTTCCCATCCGGCAATCCGTTCCGCCAGCGCGGATTCCGGCAGTCCGCAGGTGGCAATCGTCCGGTGGAAAACCGGCGGGAGTGAAAAGGCCGCCTGCAGTTTTGGCAGTATCCCGTCCATGAGGGCATGCATTTCAAAAGGTACGCCGGGCAGGGACACGATGATTTTCCCCCGGCAGTCGAACCACATGCCGGGCGCGGTGCCGAGCGGGTTGGGGATTACTTCGCAGGTGTCGGGCACCAAGGCCTGGAGCCGGTTCTGTTCGTTCATCGGCAAGCCGCGTGCGGTGACGATCTGCCGGATAATTTCCATCGACGGCTCGTGCAGGGTCCATCCGCCGGCGCCGGTAAATTCGGCGAGCACCTGTTTGGTGATGTCGTCGCTGGTAGGTCCCAGGCCCCCCGTGACGACCAGCACGTCGGCACGGGCGATGCCCTGCTGCAATGCCGCGATAATGGCTGCGCGGTTGTCGCCGACCGAGCGCATTTGCGCCACCCGGATGCCGGCGCCGTTGAGTTTCCCGGCAATGTATGCGGAGTTGGTGTCCACAATTTGCCCAATCAAAATTTCATCTCCGATAGTAATGATTTCCGCGGTAGCCATTTTAGACTTTTAGATTTTTAGATTTATAGACTTATAGACTTATAGATTTAGCTGGCGCATTGGCATATTAGCTTTCAGCTAATTTTTTCAGGATGCGTTTTATGAATCCGGGTCCGTTGTAGATAAATCCGGTATATATTTGGACGAGGGAAGCGCCGGCTTCGAGCAGTTGCAGTGCATCGTTTTCCGAGGAGATGCCGCCTACGCCGATGACCGGCAGCTGTTTTTTTGTTATCGTGGAAATATACCGCACCAGGTCGACGGTATTTTGAAACAGCGGCGCACCGCTCAATCCGCCGTTGCCGAGGCGCTGCACTTCATCTTCCGGGGTAAGCAAATCTTCGCGGCGGGTAGTGGTGTTGGCGACAATCAATCCGTCCAGGGCATATTCAAAAACCAGCGCCAGGATGTCTTCCAACTGCGCGGCGCTCAGGTCGGGCGACAGTTTCAGTAAAACCGGCTTGTAGTGGTCGTGGTACTTTCGCTGGTCGGTAATGGTTTCCAGAATCGTGCGCAGTGATTCCATGTCCTGCAGGCAGGTGAGGTCTTTTACGTTGGGGCAGCTGACGTTGATGGCAAAATAATCTACCGTATCGTAGAGTTTGACAAATGCGCGTTCGTAGTCGGCAGCGGCGCCGGCGTTGGGCGTGGCGGAATTTTTACTGATGTTTCCGCCTACAATGATTTTCCGTTTCCGCATGCGCAGGTTTTTTACCACCTGCTGCGCCCCTGCATTGTTAATGCCCATGCGGTTAATCAGTGCGCGGTCTTTCGGCAAACGGAACACGCGCGGGCGCGGGTTGCCGGACTGCGGCAGGGGGGTTACCGATCCGATTTCAACAAAGCCAAATCCAAAGCATGCCAGCTCATTAACCACTTCTCCGTTTTTATCGAAACCGGCGGCCAGTCCGATCGGGTTTGGGAATTTCAGCCCAAATACTTCGCGGCTTAACGAGGGTTCGTTGACGGCAAATATTTTCCGCAGTATATATCCGGCAAAGGGAATATAGCGGGCGGTACGCAATGCCCGCACCGTCAAATGGTGCATGCGTTCTGCAGAGATCCGGAATAAAACCGGGCGAATGAAACGGTACATGGTAACTGTAATTTTAATTTACGCGCGACAGATGCTGTTGTAAGCGTACAAAAGTAGGCTTTGCCGGCGAATCCTGCAAAAAAAGATATAAACCGGATAAATGTCACATGGCTGCAGGCCGGTATCCTGCATGCTTTGAATAATTTTCAGTTCCTTTCATAGGCGGTGAATGTTCTGTCGGCATAGAAGATGACGATTTGCTCGATCGTTTTATCGTTATTTTCGAATATTTCCGGCGGCAATAATTCTTCCGGCTCCGCTGTTTTTGCCAAAGGCTCCGGCGATTCGGCGGGCACCGGGCTTTGCAGCCCCGCAGGCGACGCTGCGGGCGAAGGAAACAGCGGCGGCGAAATCATTTCCTTGTACATTTTTCCCCGTCCGGTGATAAACCATTCAACATTTATTGCCGGAAAATGCTTAATGAATTTTTCAAGGAAATCGTATCCGGGTTTATTGCGTCCGGCGAGAATGTGCGATATGCCGGCGCGATTCACGCCGAGAACATCGGCAAAGCGGGCGGGCGTGAGCTGCTCTGCTTTTAAAAATTGCGTCAAACGGTCTGTCATAATTGTAAACTTTTGCTGCTACAAATGTAATCATTATTTCGTTTACAAAAATAACCATGCAGCGGTTTACAAACGAAACCGGTTCCGGACTGCTAAATATTCATAATGAATATAACTGATTGTTTTACCATACATTTTATATTTTCGCAGTAATTAAATCAAATCTTTTAATAAAAAATATAAATAATTGGTAAATAAACATATTAAATCCTATTTCATAATATTTATCAATTGTTTAAACCGGAAAAACCTAACTTTCCTTTTTTTATTTCCATTTTTTGATGAATATATTTAATTTATGGTTTGGTTTATAGTTTTTTATAATAAAAATAAATAACGATTTACAAATGTCATATAATATGATGCCGAGAAGTTGATTTACTTTTGTAAATTCCATGTTTTGCACTCTGCACACATCTTTGTTGTAACTTATTGTATTTACAATTGTAATTTTTATATTTTGTGGAACACCTGCAGAAACAATCAATTTTTTGGTACTGCCCTACCCTGCTCTTCCGTTATTTTATGCCTGCATAAATACAGGCATCACAATACCACGTTATAAATAAAATCATAAAATTTCATAAAATATTTGGAAATTCAAAAAAATGTCGTACATTTGCACCGCTAATATGCAAAAATTAACTGTTTAACAATTTAAGATTAAAGAATTATGACAAAAGCAGACATCGTCAATGAAATTGCAAAAAGCACAGGCATTGAGAAGGTAAACGTGCAAAAAACCGTTGAAACATTTATGGATGTGGTAAAACGTTCGTTAACATCCAACCGTAATGTTTACTTACGCGGTTTCGGTAGTTTTATAGTAAAGAAGCGTGCGAAGAAAACGGCTCGCAATATTTCTAAGAACACCACACTGATTATTCCCGAACATTTTATTCCCGCATTCAAGCCGGCAAAAGTGTTCTTGAATAAAGTGAAAACTAATGTTAAAAAATAATCTGAGCGCACACTATGCCTAGCGGAAAAAAAAGAAAGAGACATAAAATGTCTACACACAAGCGTAAGAAACGTCTTCGGAAAAATCGACACAAGAAGAAGAAGTAAGAAGCTGTTTATAACGTTCTGGTAGTGATTGCAACAACCCGGAGTATAAATCCTTCGGGTTTGTTTCGTTTATTTTCACGGTTTGAGTAGACCACATCGGCAAGTGTGCCAGTTTTAGAAAGTATGGATAGAGATTTAGTTATTGATGTTACAACTTCAGAAATCAGCATTGCGTTACTTGAGGACAAAAGGTTAGTAGAATTAAGTAAAGATAGTACGTCCACCAATTTTGCGGTAGGTGATATTTATCTGGGGAAAGTAAAACGGGTTATGCCCGCATTGAATGCGGCATTTGTAGATGTAGGCGACGAAAAAGACGCGTTCCTGCATTATTTCGATCTTGGATTTCATTTCAGGTTAATCAACGAATTTACCAAACAAGCCTTTGCACGGCAGCCTGTGAAATTAAAGGCGCCCAAACAGAGCGATGCCATTTTGCCGAAAGACGGCAAAATCTCCGATGTATTGGCGCCCGGGCAACCGGTACTGGTTCAGGTTGTGAAAGAATCGATTTCAACCAAAGGACCGCGTTTGACGTCGGAAATTTCGCTGGCGGGGCGCAATCTGGTATTGATTCCCTTTTCCGATAAAATTTCCATTTCGTCAAAAATAAGCGACCGCGACGAGCGATCCCGTATGGAACGGCTGGCTAAAAGTATTCTGCCGCCGGGTTGCGGGGTGATTGTGCGTACCGTGGCCGAAGGTAAAAAAACCGCTACGCTGGCGCCGGAATTAAATGCTTTGTACCGGCGCTGGAACGCGTGTACTGAAAAAATCGGAGCAGGAAAGACACCGCAATTACTGGTAAACGAAATCAACCGCACATCGGCAATTCTGCGCGACATGCTCAACGGCACGTTTAACAACATTTATGTGAACGACACGTCGCTGTTTGAGGAAATCAAAGAATATGTCACGTCTATTTACCCGGAAAAGGAAAGAATCGTAAAGCTTTATGCCGGAAGGGAACCTATTTTTGAGCACTACGGCGTATCGCGGCAAATACGCGCATCCTTCGGCAAATATGTGTCGCTCAAGCGCGGCGCGTATATTATCATGGAGCAAACCGAAGCCCTGCACGTGATTGACGTAAACAGCGGACGTATTAAAACCAACAACAACCAGGAAGAACAGGCGCTCGAAGTGAACCTGATGGCGGTAACTGAAGTAGCGCGGCAGTTGCGACTGCGCGATATCGGCGGGATTATTGTGATTGACCTGATTGATATGGAACGTGCCGACAACCGGCAAAAAGTATTTAATGCCATGCGGGATGCTATGGCGTCCGACCGCGCCCGGCACAATATCCTCCCGCTTTCAAGGTTCGGATTGATGCAATTGACGCGCCAGCGTGTACGCCCTGCCACACAAATCCGCAACGACGAACTGTGCCCCAGTTGCAACGGAACCGGGAAAATTATGCCGTCGATTGTCTTTGAAGACATATTGCAAAACCAATTGACTTACCTCGCCGGCGAAAAGAAAATAAAATACCTCACATTAAAAGTACACCCCTACATGGAAGCTTACCTCCGGCACGGACTGTTATCACGCCGGATGAAGTGGGCAATAGAGAACCAGTGCCGCTTATACATCAAGGCGGTCAGCTCGTATGCTCTGCTGCAGCACCAGTGGTTCGACAGGAACGGTGACAAAATTATCATCTAAGGGAAAAGCAGCATTGCCAGCCCGTCGAACAGGGAAATGATTCCGAGAATAATAATGATAATGCCGGCAATACGGTTGATATACCATAATTGCCGGATGCGGAAGCGATGCCTGAAACGGTTGATCAGCCAGCTGAGGAAAAACCACCATGCCGCCGCGCCGATCACCACGCCCCACAGGACAATGGCAATATTGACCACGCCCGACGCCTTGTCGATATTGACGCCGACCAGCGCAAACAGCGCCAGCATCAGGAACGTGGCGCCCGGATTGGAAATGGTGAGAATAAAAACAGATATATAGTCTTCAAACGAGCGGTTGACCTGCTTTTTGCGGCGCAGCTGCTTGACGGGATTCGATAAATAAACCGACAGCCCGATGCCTGCTACCAGCAAGCCGCCGCCCATCAGGAACCAGTTTTCGTTGGCGTCGAAAAGACGCTGCATAAAGGCCAAACCGAGCATAGCCA
>JAIRYH010000024.1 GCA_031267855.1 Prevotellaceae bacterium | reverse complement strand
CACCACTCACCTGGCGTACCTTCTTCTACAACGCGCGCGGAATATAGGAAATCTTTTTCAATTAAGAACCATATCGTATTTTCAAACGGCGGAAAGTTATCCACAATTTTCCTCCGTTTGTTTTTATACCCGTCCCGCCGGTATATGATTTTGCCTTTATATACTCCCATGCCCGAATCCCCGGTGAAGGTTTCAGTACGTACTGAAAGTGTGTCGAAGCCCTTCGGGAGGGTTGCGACACGTGTCGCAAGTCATCCCGAGCCCTCGCGGACGGTTGCGACACGTGTCGCAAGTGTGCCCGAGCCCTCGCGGACGGTTGCGGCACGTACCGCAAGTCATCCCGAGCCCTCGCGGACGGTTGCGGCACGTACCGCAAGTGTGCCCGAGCCCTCGCGGGCGGTTGCGGCACGAACCGCAAGTGTGCCCGAGCCCTCGCGGACGGTTGCGGCACGTGCCGCAAGTATGCCCGAGCCCTCGCGGACGGTTGCGGCACGTGCCGCAAGCATGCCCGAGCCCTCGCGGGCGGTTGCGGCACGTACCGCAAGCATGCCCGAGACCTCGCGGACGGTTGCGGCTCGGGCCGCAAGTGTGCCCGGATGACTTTCGCCTTCACCCGTACCCGAATTTGCAGACAGGCAGGTTAAAAAAATTATGCCATTAAATATTTTTTCGTATCTTCGCATGTCAAAATCCTATTTTTAACGAAGTAATGAAAAAGAAAAGATGGTTAATCATTGGCGCGATCGCAGTTGCGGCGCTTCTTATTTGGGTGTTCGGCGTTTCCTCCGGCAGCGCCGTAGTGGAACAGGAAGTGAGGGTCAGGCGCGGACCTTTTGAGGTGATCGTCGCCACCACCGGCGAGCTGAAGGCGCAAAGCATGGAACGCATCGAAGGCCCGGAAGGCTTGCGGGCGCGCAGCATTCGTCTGCAGGAAATCAAAATTCAAGACCTGATTCCCGAAGGAACGGTGGTCAAAAAAGGCGATTATGTGGCAACGCTTGACCGCTCCGCCGCCGCCACCCGGCAAAAAGACCTGGAGGATGAAGTGGAAAAAGTGCGTGCGCAGCTGGAGCGGACGTTGCTCGACACCTCCCTCAACCTGCGGGGCATCCGGAATAACCTGGTCAACCTGAAATTCGATATGGAAGAAAAGCAGATTGCCGTGGAACAGTCGGTCTATGAACCGCCGGCCACGCAGCGGCAGGCGCAAAACAACCTCGAACGCGCCGCCCGCGACTACGAGCAGGAGCTGCAAAATTATACGCTCAAGGAAGCGCAGGCGGAAGGGCAAATCAAGGACGTGCGCATCACCCTGTACCAACGGGAGCGGGAACTGACCGAACTGCTGAGCGTAT
This sequence comes from Prevotellaceae bacterium, assembly GCA_031267855.1. Next base: position 4,336 of record JAIRYH010000024.1, on the reverse strand, counting down.
TAGACCAGTTTATTATCTACGCGCCTAACGACGGGATGGTGATTTACTACCGCGAATGGGGCGGCGACAAACGCAAAGTCGGTTCGAGCATCAGCCCCTGGGACGCGACCATCGCCACGCTGCCCGACCTGTCGGTCATGGAATCGAAAACCTACGTAAACGAAATTGACATCAGCAAAATCAAGAAAGGACAGCAGGTGCGCCTTGGCGTAGACGCTTTCCCCGAAAAACAGTATACCGGCGTCATCACCGAAGTGTCCAACGTGGGCGAGCAGATCAAAAACGCCGACGCCAAAGTGTTTGAAGTGATTGTCCGCATCAACGAAAGCGACCCGATCCTGCGCCCGTCCATGACCACGTCCAACAAAATCATCACCGCCGCCTACAGCGACGTGGTCTATGTACCCATTGAAGCCATCTTCGGCACGGACACCATGACGTATGTTTACCGTACCAACGGCGTCAAACAGATTGTAGTGCCCGGCGAGATGAATGATAATTTCCGCATCATAGAGCAGGGGCTGAAAGAAAGCGACGAAGTGTATTTGTCGTTGCCGGAAGGAGGGAACACGTTTAAGCTCGTTGGAACGGAATACATCGACATCCTGAAACAGCGGGTAAAGGAGAAAAAGGAAGCCGAAGAAAAGCTGCAAAAAGAAGCGGAAGAAGGAAAGAACGCAAAAATGCGGCAAATGGAACAGCAGGAACAGCCGTTTCCGGGACAAATGCCGGGAATCAGCGGAATGAATATCCGGATACAGGGAGCCGGAAGCAGGACAGGACACAGGCCGGGGATGAGAACAGGTGCCGGCACGCCGGCAGGAACAGCCACCGGCGCAGAAACCCCGGCAGTCGCCGGGCCGGGAACTCCGGCAGCCGCCGGCGCAGGAACCGGGACGCCCGCACCCGCGCATTAACCGTTAAACCTTTTTCCGGCTATGTTTTTTTTCAACAGATACCTGCACGACATCCATATTGCCCTCGAAAGCATTATGGGCAATAAACTCAAATCCATGCTCACGGCGCTGGGCATTATCTTCGGCGTGGCCGCCGTGATCAGCATGCTGGCTATCGGGAACGGCGCCCAGCAGGAAATCCTGGAACAAATCAAAATGGTGGGCGTAAACAACATTGTCATCACCCCGGTACAAGACGTTACGGGCGAAGACGCCGCACAGGAAAGCGGCGAACAGGAAACACGGAAATATTCGCCCGGACTCACACTGGCCGATGCGGAAGCCATCCGCAGCGTCCTGCCGAACGTAGAACGCATCAGCCCCGAAGTAACCGTCAGTACCTTTGTTGTACATGCCGGCATCCGGTATCCGGCAAAAATCCTGGCGGTGGCAACCGACTTTTTCAAACTCTACAACCTGGGCCTGTCGGAAGGCGAGTATTTCACGTCGTACCAGAACGACCACGGCTTGCCCGTGTGCGTCATCGGACACAACGTGAAAACAAAACTGTTCAACAACGAAGACCCCATCGGGCAATACATTAAATTCGGCGGCATCTGGCTATGCGTTACCGGCGTGCTGGAAAAAAGCCAGGTAACCACCACCTCCACATTCGACAATGCCGGCGTGAACATGAACAACGACAATGTCTATATCCCGATCAAGACCATGCTGATGCGCTATGAAAACCGCGCGCTGGTCAATACGATGCAGGGACAGAGCGCCACCAGTGTCAGGGTCAGCGGCGGCAGGATCACCGTCCGTACCGCCTCTTCTTCTTCCGACGAGAAGACAAACACCAATTACCACCAGCTTGACCGGATTATTGTGCAGGTAGAGGAAACCGACCAAATCAATTCGGCGGTTGAAGTGCTGGGGCGCATGCTTTTCCGGCGGCACCAGGAAGTGAAGGACTATGAAATCACCGTGCCCGAACTGCTCCTGAAACAGCAGCAGCGCACCAAAGATATCTTCAACATCGTGCTGGGCGCCATCGCCGGCATCTCGCTGCTGGTCGGCGGCATCGGCATCATGAACATCATGTTCGCCTCGGTGATGGAGCGGATAAAGGAAATCGGGACACGCCTCGCCATCGGCGCAAAAAAACAGGATATCGTGGCGCAGTTCCTCTCCGAAGCCATTCTGATCAGCGTTACGGGCGGCGCCATCGGCGTGCTGCTCGGCGTCGGGCTGTCGCTGATCATCGAAAAAGTATTTGATATAAAAATACTCATTTCCTTCTTCTCCGTCGTCATTGCCTTTGGCGTCTCGGCAGCAGTGGGCGTGATTTTCGGCTATTCGCCCGCCAAACGGGCTTCCGACCGCGACCCGATAGAATCGCTGAGATATGAGTAACGTTATGAGTTGAAAGTTGAGGACACTCCCTGTTCGCACAGGCGCGAATAAACAAAATAAACAAATAAGTAAAATGGAGAAAGTATTGTTGAATGGTAAATTATCATGCCCCGCGCGGCTTGGCACGGGAGGCAGGTTTCATTTTATAAAAACAGGCGGGCTGTTGTTGTTTGCGCTGCTGTGCGGCATGCAGGCGGCAGCGCAGGCACAGCAAAAATACAACTATACCTATACGCTGGAGGAAGTCCTGACGCTGGCGCAAGACCAGTCGCCCGACGCCGTCCGCACGAGGAGCGCCTACCTGGCAAGCTACTGGCAGTATCGCGCCTACCGCGCAAACCGGTTGCCGTCGCTGAGTTTTTCGGCAAGCTTTCCCGACTTTTCGAACCAGTATACCTCCGTGCCGATAATAGATTCTGCCGGCAGCATGATAAATGTATATTCATCCAGTTTTATTAACCAGGTGAGCGGCATATTGTCTATTTCACAGAATTTACCGACCGGCGGGGTGATTTCGGTGCTCTCGTCCTTAGACCGGCAGGACCGGTTTTTGAACAGTCTGGAACAGTACGAAGGCGCTTCATACAGGACAACGCCCGTCAGCGTCAATTTGCGGCAATCCATTTTCGGCGTGAACGAATGGAAATGGGACCGCAAAATCGAACCCCTGCGCTATGAAGAAGCCAGGCGGAATTACCTGAAGCAGATGGAAACCATCTCGCTCCGCGCCATCCAGTATTTTTTCGACCTCGCCGCCGCACAACAAAGTTTAGCCATTGCCGAATTTAACTACGCCAACAACGACACGCTGCACAAAATTGCACAGGGACGCTACAACATCGGAACCATCGGCGAAAACGACCTGCTGCAGTCGGAACTGAATTACCTGACCGCCGGATCTACCCTGAATCAGGCGCAGCTGGACGTGGAAACCAGCCAGAACCGCCTGCGCTCGTTCCTTGGATTCAATGAACTGGTAACCGTCGCCATTATACTGCCCACGCGCGTGCCCAAAACCATCCTCGACCTCGAAGAAGTGATGGTGTGGTCGCGAAAAAACAACCCCGACCTGATCGGCTACCAGCGGCAGCTGATCGAAGCGGAAAAGAGCGTGGCCTCGGAAAAGGCAAATACCGGGCTTCAAGCCGATATCAACCTTTCGTTCGGGCTGAACCAAACAGCCACAGACTTTGTGGACGCCTATAAAGACCCAAGATATATGGAAACTGCGCGTATTTCGCTGCAAATACCTATCCTCGACTGGGGACGCGGAAAAGGGCGCGTACGCATGGCCAAATCGAACCAGCAGGTCGTGCAGACGCAGATCGACCAGGCGCTGGCGGATTTCGAGCAGGATGTAGTGCTGAAGGTACGGCAGTTTAACATGCAGGAAACCCAGTTCGGCATCGCCGCCAAGTCCGACACCGTGGCGCAAAAACGCTACGAAGTATCCAAAGCGCGCTTCCTCATCGACAAAATCACCATCACCGACATGAACAATGCCCAGCTCGACCGCGACCGCTCGCAGCAAAACTTTGTGAATGCGCTGCGCAACTACTGGAACTATTACTACCTGCTGCGGCAAATTGCACTCTTCGACTTCATCGGCAACAAACCCCTGGAAGCGGACTTTGACGAACTGATCAAATAATGTGCTGATGTGCTGATGCGATTAATGTGGCTAACGCCAGCCAACTTTCAACTTTCAACTTTTGTTCGCTTGTCGCGCCCCCATCTCCTTCAGGAGAGGAGCCGGGGGTGAGGCTTTTTTAGTTGAGAGTTGAAAGTTGAAAGTTGAAAGTTGCGCAAAGCGCGTCATGGCGTTAGCCATTCAAAATTCAACCTTAGTAGAAATAACAGCATAACCACTTCCCCGCGCGGGTTGCAGGAGATATAAAAAGCGCGGACGGTGCGCCGCGCGGAACCAGTAGAAATAAATTGCAGATAAAGTTTGCAGATAAAAAATATTGTTATATATTTGCAGCGGTTTTATGTGCTCCTTGACGTACTGACTTTAGATATTA
>JAIRYH010000121.1 GCA_031267855.1 Prevotellaceae bacterium | reverse complement strand
TGAACGGCATGGCGCGCCGCGTGTCATAGGAGTGGATATACAAATAATTCCTGGTTACCGGGTTATTTTCTATTACCGGCCTGTCCGGCAGTAAAAACGCCTGCGACCAAACAGGCGTTGCCGTACAGGCAATGCAGAACAATAAAATAAACCGGTAAATACCTCTCATATTACAATCGTTTCAGTGCAGCCTTAATCAGTTCTTCAGTCGTATAAGCTGCATTCTCACGCAACAACAGTTGTAAGGTTTTTTCGGCAGGCGCTTTGCCAAAGCCAAGCATGATCAATGCCGACAATGCTTCTTCGAGCTGCACCGGCAAAGCTGTTATGTCCCGGCTGGAATCAGATGAAACTGTTTTCCCGATTTTATCTTTCAAATCCACTACTACGCGCTGGGCGGTTTTTGAGCCGATGCCTTTAATGCTTTGCAGCTTGCGGACATCGTCGCACTGAATGGCGCTGCGCACTTCCGCCGAGCTGAGCGATGAAAGAACCATACGCGCCGTATTCGGGCCAACGCCTGAAACGCTCAGCAGCAAACGGAACACTTCCCGTTCTTCGCGGGAAAAAAAACCGTACCATTGCTCCGCGTCTTCGCGCACAATATGGTGCAGCCACAAGCGCGCATCCTTTGACGAACCGACGGCGCCATAGGTTTGCAGCGAAATATTCACAAAATAACCTATTCCGCCTGCTTCCACCACCACATACGTCGGCGTTAATTCTACCACCGGACCTTTTACATATTCATACATCTTCCGCTCGTTACTAATGTCTGATTTACAAAAGTACGATTTTTTCCTGACAGACTCAAATTATTTTTCCCGGCTTTGCCCTTTCACGATATGAATACTTTTCAGCGTATGATTTCTTCAGCTTTTATTGATGATTTTCCCCCTGTTCCATTGAAAAGCCAAGAGTGGAAACAGGCGCCGTACTTACTAAAATCAGGGGTTCGCGAAAATCCGCCACGTAAACAAGTACAACAACCTGTATCCACTCTTGGAACGACAGCTTTTACTTATTCCCGATTTCTGATTGTTTGCAGAATAAAAGCTAAAGCTTATATCGTATTCAATATATCAAGGAGCATGCAATAAAAAACCGCTCTGCCTTTCGTATCAGAAGGGCAGATCGTCCACTTGCTGCGCCGGGGCGGCAGCGAAGGGGTCTTCGGCAGGCGTTGCCGCTGCGGGGCTGTCTGCCGGCTCCGGTTTGGCAGCGCTGGCAACTGCCGCGGCTTCTTTCTCCAGGCGCCACGCCCGCACGCTGGTGTACCATTTACCGTTGTATTCGCGCGACTGCAGATCGAAGCTTACTTTCAATATGTCGCCTTCGACATATTTCGCGGCTTCGTTCACGCGGTCGCCCCACAGCGATACACATACGTTTTGGGGGAACTGCCCCGGGATTTCAATAATTATTTCCTGTCGGCTCCAGCTGCCGCGGTCGCTCGAACCGCTTTGTACGGGCAGCTTTTTAATTAATTTGCCGGAAAATTCGAGTGCCATAGCTGTTTATTTTTTTGCCGGTTTAACTTCCAGTAATTCCACTTCAAAAATCAACGTGGAGTTGGGGCCTCCCGGGCCGCGTTCGCCATAGGCCAGTTCGGAAGGGATGTAGAGGATGGCTTTGGTGCCTTCGGCCAGCTGCTGCAAGCCTTCCGTCCATCCCGGAATAACGCCGTTCAGGGCGAATTCAATCGGTTCGCCGCGCTGGTAGGACGAGTCAAATTCCGTGCCGTCAATCAGCGTGCCGCGGTAGTTGACCTTTACCGTATCTTCGGCAGAAGTGGGTTTGGCGCCCGTACCCTGCGTAATAATCTTGTACTGCAAACCGCTTTCCAGCACAACCACGTCGGCGTCCTTTTTGTTTTCTTCCAGGAATTTCTGCCCGGCTTCCAGGTTTTTCGTTTTCTTGAATTCCTGTTGCTGGGTCAGAAAGTTACGGATAATCATTTGGGATTGCATTTCGTCGAAGCGCAAAGGCTTTTCTTCAAACACGTCGTTTATGGCTTTCGCCATTACATGCACGTCAATGCCATCCAGACTGGCCTGTTTCAGGTTTTTTCCCAGGTCCAGGCCCAGGGCATAGCTTACGGAGTCAACCTGCGCAGCCGTTGCACCTTCAACGACTTTTTTCTGCGCACAGCTTTCGGCTATCAGCAATACCAATGCCGAAGCAACCAGGAACATTTTAATCATTTTCATTTTTTAAAGTTTATAATTTTTTTATGGTTTGTTTCATCTTACGGCTGGCCAGGTGGGCGCAGCAGCAAAGCTGGAATAAAAGACGGCAGGCCGTGCTGGCGTCGTTTGCATCAGGCGCCGTTTCGCACAGGTCGAAGCCGATAATCCGGCGTCCCGACAGGGCTAACTGCCGCAGCAGGTAAACCGCCCGGGCATACGACAGGCCGCCCGGCACGGGTGTTCCGGTGTTCGGGCAATGGTCGGGCGACAGGCCGTCAATGTCGAAGCTTATATATACCTGTTGCGGCAGCGGCCGTATAATTTCCGCCGTCTGTGCCGCCCATGTTTTTCCTTTGAAAGCCGCTTCGTGCAGGAGCGCGTCGGAAAACACCGTGATGCGCTTGTCGCGCTGCATGCATTCCGCTTCGTCGTTGCAGTAATCGCGGACAGCTACCTGTACCAGGCGTTTCACGCTGTTTAGCCGTAACGCGTTATGCATGATGGAGGCATGCGAACAGGTGAAGCCTTCGTAGGCTTCGCGCAGGTCGGCATGTGCATCGATGTGCAGGATGCCGAAACCGGCATACCTGCCGGACAGGGCGCGCAGCGCGCCCAGCGGCACGCTGTGTTCTCCGCCGATGATTGCCGGGATGCGGTTTGCCGCCAGCTGTGCCTGTGTTTCGCGATATACGTAATCATTCATTGCTTCGCAGGCCGCATTGACTTTCTCCAGCGTGCCCGTTACGGTTTCCGGCGCGGCGCCCCGCGAAAGGGCGGTAATCACTTTTTCGGCAAGCGCCCGGTATTTTTTATTGTTGCGCGTCAACTGCCGTTCCTGCGGCACCGTGCCGATTTTCATGTTCCACGCTTCGGGTACGTCCGCATCAAACAGGTCTACCTGCGCCGAAGCTGCCAGGATGGCTTCCGGCGCCCGGCACGTGCCGGGACGGAACGATGCCGTTACATCCCACGGAACGGAAATCAGCGCAAGCGTGGCTTCGCGCAGGGAACAGGGAAGGGCGAAATAGTTCCCGTTCGGTTGTCCTATGTCGTTTGGATTGAATGGCATTTAAGAATTAAGTATTAGGAATTAAGACTTGGCTGACGCAGCGGTGCGCTTGCCGTAACTTTCAATTTTCAATTTTCAACTTTATAACTTTCAATTTTCAACTAAGAATGTCTTTTTGTCATTTTTTACCGTCCGGGACTGTCTTTTTGTCTTTAAAATGCCCTTTGTAAGCTTACAATTTCGTCCCGCAGGTTAAAAGTGCCTTTTGTAAGCTTACAATTTCGTCCCGCAGGTTAAAAGTGCCTTTTGTAAGCTTACAATTTCGTCCCGCAGGTTAAAAATGCCTTTTGTA
>JAIRYH010000146.1 GCA_031267855.1 Prevotellaceae bacterium | reverse complement strand
TGAGCTGCCTATACGCTCTTTTGCACGCACCGGTACACGCTCCGTCATCGGTGGTATAAGTTCCGTTAGCCTTGCAGGTACCGCTGCAGTCGGTCAGCCCGGAGGCGCAACCACACGTTCCGGCTGCCTGCCCATCGGTTGCTTTCGGGTTGACTACACCTGTTACGTTACCTGAATAGCAACTGTAGCATGAAACGCCGCTCGCGGTTGTTACCGACCGCACCTGTGCCGTGTAATTGCCGGCAGAAGTAGATGTCGTCTTCGTGGTTCCGCTGCCGCTGAAAGCCCCGCTCCAGTCATACGAGCCGCTGCCGCCGGAAGCCGTAAAGGTAACCCCCGTCCCGGCGCATTTCGACCCGTTCTGGGTTAAATTGGGCATGGAAGGGTTGGCAACGATGGTAATGTTTCCGCCCACTGCCGCACTCTCGTAGTTGTTTGCATTTTTCACTTTCACGGTATAGGTCGTGGAGGAAGAAAGCGAGCCGGTCGTGTAGCTGTTGGTTGGGGAGGTATAATTTGTTCCGCCGATTGTCCAGGTATAGGTCATCGCAGTGGTCGTGCCGCCGCTGGCGGTGGCGGAGAGCGTAACCGTCCCCGCGCCACAGCGCGCGGGGCTGTTCAGGCTGCTGATGACGGGCGTGGCGGCAAAGCCGTCGGGGCGGCCGGTGAGGTCGGTAATGCCGGTAATGTACGTCCCCGCGCCGAAGGTGTAGGCATCCACAGGAATATTGCCGTTAATTGTGAAGGGTTTTGTCCCCTTCAACGTATAGCCGCCGTAGGCGTTGGTAACGGCGTTAGGCGGGTAGTCGCTGCCGTAGGCGCACCAGTTGAACTGCCCGGTCGCATTTGTTAAGGTTGCCGTAACGGTAGTCCCCGCATTGGTTGCTGATGCGTATTCGATAAAGAAGCCGCGGTCGGTAGCGCCGGTAATCGTGCCGTTACCGCTTTCCTTTACGGGGCTGGACACGGTGGCGGTCGAGAAAGACGTTGCCGGCACCGTGCCGGTAACCGGGCACAGGTCAACCCATACCCACACCTTATTATTGTGGGGCGTGGCATCCCACGCTACGCGGAAGGTTACTTTTTTATAAACGTAGTCCGTTGCAAGCGGCGTTACGGTGACGGCGGCGCTGGCTGCCGTGCCTGCAAGCAGGGCGAAAAGAGAGCAAATTTTTTTCATGCTGTTTTTATTTAAAAGTTATTCACTGTTCACTGTCCATGTATCCCATTGCCGCCGGCTCGTCGGTTCCGGTATAATACACGGGAATACCATCCACATGGGATGCGGTTGTTTTGTGCGTTGCGCAGCCTGTTGCCAAGAGCGACAGGCATACGAGAAGAAAGAAAATTTTTTTCATACTGTTTTTTTTATTTAAAGTTTAACATTTAATGGCGTTAGCCCATTCTTAGTTCTTAACTCTTAGTTCTTGCAGCTGTCGGGGCTGTTTTCAAACACAAACCACTTATGACAAAACAACCCCCTGCTGCGATTTTTATTCACTGCCAATGATTGCAGCGTTATTTATTCCTGCAATTCATCTCTTCAACCTTTACTGTGATTTACTCCTTCTTCCATAAAAAACAAAGAGTGGAATGGGGCGCTGTACTTATTGTAACTTGAGGTTCTGGCAACCCATCAAACGAATAAATACAGCGACCCACTCCACCCGTGGCAAGGTCGCTTTTACTTATATTTCACGTTTGATAGAAATTTACCAGATTTCGATTAGTGCAGAATAAAAGTTAAAGCGATATATTTTTTATATATCCAAAGTCAATACGTCAAGGAGCACATAATAACGGCGCAAATATAGAACAATATTTTTTATCTGCAAACTTTATTTACAAGAATTTTTTCGATACGTTCCGGGATGATGGGATGATGTGTTGCCGGCGCCAGCAAACTTTCAACTCTCAACTCTCAACTTTCAACTTTGAAAGCGTCCGGCTGACTGCTTCGATGATCTGTTTCGGTTCGATGAGGCGCAGGCAGAGGTAACCTCCGACGAAGCAGGGTTTGTTGCCGAAGACGGAGCAGGGGCGGCAAGGCAGGTCGGCGCTTATTGCATTGTCCGGCGCCTGCTGCCATCCGTAAAAGCCTGCGCGGGGGTGCGTGGCGCCCCACACGGAAAGTACCGGCGTGCCGGCAAACGACGCCAGGTGCATGTTTGCCGAATCCATCGTAATCATCAGCGGCAGCTGTTGCATCAATGCCAGTTCGTCGTGCAGGTTCAGCTTGCCGGCAACCACGCGGACATTGGGATAACGGTATTCCCAATATTCCATGAAGCTGCGCTCGGCAGCCGAGCCGAAAAGGTAAATCGTCATGCCCCGGTTCATGGCGAGGTGTACTACGACCTGTTCCATCCTGTCCGGCGGATAAATTTTCCCTTTGTGCCGGGCAAACGGCGCGATGCCGACAGCCTTTGCCGGCACGTCGAGGGCGTCGCTTTTAAATACCGGCACGCGGTAAGGCGCATCGGGCGGAAGTTTTGCGCCCGTACATTTTTCCAGCACGCGGCGATAGCGGTCAAAGGTGGTTTTGACCGGACGCCGCCTTTTCCAGCGCCGGCGGGTAAGCGCTTTTTTGGCGAACAGTCCCTTTTTTATAAAGCAGGTGCGTTTCCCGCTCGCCGCAAAGAGTATCCGGAGAATGACCGTGCGCAGTACATTGTGAATGTCCGCAACCGCATCGGGCTTGTGGCTGCGCAGTACCCGGAATAATTTCCACAGCCCGCGCAGCCCGCGACAGTCGTCGTACACGTTTGCGCCGACGAACTGCAGATTGGGCAATCCCTGGAACAGGGGCTGCAGGAACGGTTGCGAAACCATGGTAAACCGTATGGCGGGAAACTGTTCGGCGAATTGCCGTACCACCGGGGCAGCCATGGCCACGTCTCCGATGGCGGAAAGGCGGATCACCAGTATATGTTTCGGCTGCGGCATGATTTACGGATTTGACGGATTGGCGGACGGGCAGCAGGGCATACGGGGGCTGCCGGCTCGTCCCCGGAGTTTAGTTTTGCAAGCCCAGCTGTTTTGCATACGCATCAGCGTCGTTCAGGAGGCTGATGGCGGCGTCTGCCTGGCGGTCGTGGCGCAGGATGGAACGGAAACGGCCTTCGTCATAGTAATACCGTGCGCAAATTTCGTTTTCCAGCAGTTGCTGCAGTTCGGGACGGAAAAGCAGCAGCTTGCTCCGCTTGTCGCGACTGACTTTGGCGTGCAGGGTATCCAGTTCCGCTTTGGCGACTTCGTACAGGTGTTCCGCCTTTATGGACGATTCCAGCTGCGCCAGCAGCAGCTCGGTTGTCGTGCGGTCGTCGAAAGGCCTGTCGGCAGCGTATGCCGCAAATTGATGATATTCTTCGTCGGTCAGGCGGAAATTTTCCGGCGCGTCGATGGCAGGATGTCCGGCAAAATAGCGTATCGAAAAGTCGTGCAGCATGTCGCGCGCGGCAATGTCGTAGGTGATTTTTGCATAGGATGCCGATTCCGACAGGATGTCCGGCGTGATGCCTCCGCCGTCGTAGACGGTGCGCCCGTTCTTTGTTTTAAACGGACGGGTAAGCGAGTCGGGCAGGTGTCCGACGCTGCCGTCTTCGTTCCGGTGGCTGTAGTCAATGGCCTGTACGCAGCGGCCGCTGGGGATGTAGTATTTTGCGGTGGTAACCTTCAGCTGCGCATTGTATCCCAGACTGCTTACGGTCTGCACCAGTCCTTTTCCGAAGGTGCGCGAGCCGATGATTACGGCGCGGTCGAGGTCCTGCAGCGAGCCGGCAACAATTTCCGCCGCCGATGCCGAAAGGCTGTTGACCAGCACGGCAACCGGAATTTCCGTATCCAGCGGCGCTTCCTTTGTTTTGTAAACCCTGTCGAATTGCTTGATGCGTCCGCGCGACGCTACAATCTCCGTGTTGCGGGGCACAAACAGTCCGACGAGGTTTACGGCTTCTTCCAGCGAGCCGCCGCTGTTGGAGCGCAGGTCAATAATCAGTTTTTCCAGCGAGCCTGTTTGCCGGAGCGCGGTAAATGCATTCCTGAAGTCACGGCTGCCGTCTTTGGTAAACGACGACACGCGGATATAGCCGATACCGCCCGACAGCATGCCGGAATAGGTGATGTCGGATATGTGGATGCGGTCGCGCGTGAGCTGCATGGCCAGCGTGTCGCCGCCGCGCAGCTTAATCACTTTCAGCGGAAGGGTGGTGCCCACCGCGCCTTTCAGTCGCTTGCTTGCCGTGGAAACATCCATGGCACCGGCGCTTTCGCCGTCGATTTCAAGGATAGTGTCGCCCGCCACCAGTCCGGCCTTGTCGGCAGGGAAGCCCTTGTAGGGCTCGGAAATGACGATGCCGGACGGCGCCTTTTTTATCAGCGCGCCCATGCCGCCATACTGGCCGGTGATGATAAAATCGAAGTCGCCGGCTACTTCTTCCGGGATATACACCGTATAGGGGTCAAGGCTTTCAAGCATGGCGTCAATGCCTGTCGACACCAGCTTCTCCACTTCAATGCTGTCCACGTAGAACAGCGACAGTTCGCGCAATATGGAGTGGAAAATATCCAGGCTCTGCGCCGTTTTGAAATCGTTCGACTGTGCAAAAGATATGACCGACAAGACTGCAAAGGCGGCGGTAATAACGGATTGACGTAAAAAATACATGAATATGCGTTTTAAATAATAAGTTGCAAAGATAACAAAAATAGGGTGAAAAGTGAAAAGTAATTCGGACCGGACGAACAGACAGGAGCAATATTTGCCTCCGCAGGCGGAAAAGGGGAACTCCCCAAAGTTGAAGCAGACTTGCCCCCGGGGGGCATACCCCCACGGCGTGGAGGCGCGCCCCTGTCCGCCTCAAGGAGGCGCCGGCTGAAGGAGGCGCCGGCTGTTCGTGTTCCGGCAGCCGGACGACCACGTTCAATTTTGAAGGTTGAAAGTTGTCTAACGCCATGATGCGCTTGTCGCAACTTTTCACTTTTCACCCCGGAACGTATCGAAACAAATTTTTGCAGATAAAGTTTGCAGATAAAAAATATTGTTCTATATTTGCGCCGTTATTAGGTGCTCCTTGACGTACTGACTTTAGATATATAAAAAAATATCGCTTTAACTTTTTTATTCTGCAAGGTTCCTGGAATCGGGAGAATTTCAACCAAACTG
>JAIRYH010000071.1 GCA_031267855.1 Prevotellaceae bacterium | reverse complement strand
AACTAAAACAGGGACTGTGTATTTTTTATGTTGCCGCTCATTTAAGCTGCTTTATTTCGTATCCTTTATTTTTCAGGAGTTCCAGCAAGCCGTCCGGACCATGTAAATGCGCCAGGCCTACAATGACGAATGCCACCTTGTCGCCGGACAGGTAATTTTCGATTTTGGGTATCCAGTCATTATTTCTGTCCGTAAACAATGCGCTGTAGGCGGTCGGGAATTTTTCTTTTCCTTTCAGCATGTCCGGCAGCAATTCGTCAAACACGCCATTTTTCCATGAGGCAATGAGGATAGGAATTTCCTTTTCCATTTTGTCAAAATCTTCCAGCGAATATTGTACGTATTCATTTTCGTAGCCAGCCCCCATATCGGTAATCATGGTTATCTGCTGGTCGAGCGTTTCCAGAAATCCGGTTTCCTTTTCGGCTTCCCTCGCTTTTGTCAGATAATAGGCGTCAACGCCCTGCGGCGTAAAGCCGAATTGCTGCAGCAGGATTATCGTCAGGCTATTTAGCAGCATTACCGGTTTTATTTTTTGTAACCGCTCCATGGGCAGCGATAATTTTGTGCACAGCGTTTCCAGCTGCTCATAGGTGGTTTTATCCAGTATCGTTTGAAGTGTCTGGTCGCCGGACAACATGGATTTTGCAACCATCGTCTGTGCGATTTCCGGCGCTGAAACCTGTTCAATGTCGGCTTCAAATACGACAAGCTGCGCTTTTTCAAAAGCAGCGTCGTATTCTTTGGGTAACGGAAAATCTTCATTTCGTAAAATGTGAACGCTGCCGCCCAGGTAAAGCGTCTTGCCGTCTTTAGTGATTTCCCAAACGGACGACTGGGAAAAACAGGGCGCGGCAAATGAAAAGCCTGTGATAAATAAGGCGATGATTTTTTTCATGATGGTACTATTTTGTTTTTATTTTTTTCGCTGTTGCTGTATTTGTCGCCGCTGCATTTCTTCCAGGCGTTGCTGGAACTTTGATTTCTTCTGAGGTTGCGCGGCGCGCGCATGCATCTTCGCCAGCATTTTTTCTTCATTGATGAAAAATTTGCGAATAACCCATGTCTGTATCATGGTAATAAAATTCGTCAGCATATAGTAATAGCTCAACCCGCTGGAGAAGTTATTGCACAACACCAGCAGGAATATCGGCATAAAATAAAGCTGCATGAATTTCATGCCGGGCTGTCCCGTTTGAGGCGTCTGCGACATCATCATCTTTGAATAAAAGTATGTGGACACCGCCATCAGCAAGGCAAACAAGCTTACGTGACTGCCATACATCGGGATAGAAAAAGGTAAGTCAAAAATAGAATCGTAGGTGCTGAAATCGTCAGCCCACAGGAAGCTTTTTTGCCGCAGCTCAAACGAAGCGGGGAAGAAACGGAACATGGCAAATAATATAGGCATCTGCAATAACATGGGCAGGCAGCCGCCCATCATGCTGACGCCGGTTCGTTTGTAGAGCGCCATGGTTTCCTGTTGCTTTTTCATGGCGTCTTCCTGTTTTGGGTACTTTGCGTTGATCTTGTCGATATCCGGTTTCAGTAATTTCATTTTTGCGCTGGATACTACCGATTTTTGCGAGAATGGAGCCAAAATGATCTTAATAAAAATCGTCAGCAGCAGAATAATGATGCCGTAATTGCTGATAAATCTGTTCAGGAAATCAAATGTCGGGATAATGATCCAGCGGTTGATAGGCCGGATAATCCAACCGCCCAGCGGCACCAGATTTTCAAAATCACGACCGTAAGATTTTAGCGTATTGTAGTGGTTGGGGCCGAAATAAAACTGCAAAGGAATGGATGTTTCGTCAGCGCCATTATAGGAAAATTGCACGGAAGCATTGCAGCGCATCAGCTCGCGGCTGTCGTTGCCCGGCGCATTTTTTTGATAGGACACCGAGGCATTGTTAAAGTTAGCGGGCGCAACTAAAATCGCTGAAAAAAACTGTTGTTTGAAAGCAATCCATTCTACCTGTGCAGGAATTTTTTTATCGTCGGCGTCTTTCCGTTCGCCCAGCGCATCAATATCGCTATCGTTCGGATATTTATAGGAAATGGTAGACTGGTTGGCTTCGCTTGCAAAATCTTTTTCCTGCCGCAATATAGTTGCTGCCCAGTTCAAATCAACCGTTGTAACATTTTGGGGAATGTGGGCATTCATGCCATTCAGCCGTATATCCAAATCCACTTTGTAGCTGCCATAGCGCAGCGTATAAATGTAATCGACAAAAGCGTTTTCCGCTATTTGCAAGCGGTAGGACAGGCGTGCGACGGAGTCGGTTTCCGTCAATTGCGTTACTGCCGGAATATCTACCGGCGTGAAGTAAAATAAAGAGGTCGCAATATTTTTTGTAGTAAAAAAATTGAATGAAAACGTAGTGTTATCGCCGGCGAATAAAACGACCGGCAAACCGTCGTGTGTGCGATAATTCTTCATTTGCACGGAATAAACCTGTCCGCCTTTGTTGCTGAAGGTAACCGCCAGCACGTCGTTTTCAATGGTAACGAGTTGCTGCTCGCCTTCCCCGGCAAGAGCCAGCGTGCTGCCATAGCTTTCATCAATCGCCGGCTGGGCAGGAGCAATCGCGGCCGCAGGCGCTGCGGAAAGCACAAGGCTGTCCGGCAGGTTTGCCAGCCGAATAGAATCCTGCTCGCGCTGTATTCGTTGCTGTTCTTTTAATTGCTCCAATCGCGCTTCCTGCATCTTTTTCTGCTCATGCGACGTGTAAATGCTAAACCCTATTAAAATAGCGCCAATCAGGACAATGCCGGTAAGTGTATTTTTATTCATACTGTTGATCTATCAATTTAATTTTTGCTTCTATTGTTTTAATTTCTTCTTTTGCCGATGCTATTTTTTGATTCACATCAGCGATTAAAGCATCGGCGTTTTTTGATTTGGCAAAAAAGCCGATATTGTTTTCCCACAAAGCCATGTCCGTTTCCAGCTGGCGTAACCTTTGCACTAATTTCTCGCGTTCCGAACGGATAATGCGATCCACCTTGCCCGATTGCCGGATATCTTCAATACGGTTTTTGAAGCGGATAATTTTTTTCTCCGTATCGCTAAGGTGCAAAGAAGAGAAATGCCCGTCAATAGCCGCACGGTAGGTATTTTGTATATGTTCTTTTTCTTTCATCGGCACAAAACCGACTTCCGTCCAGCGGCGTTGAAATTCTTTCAATGCATCCAGATTCTCTTTGACATCAGCGCCCGGGACAAAAGATTCTATTTCCTGTACAATCGCTTTTTTCAGACGGAGGTTTTCCCCGTGCTGCGCATCAATAGTGGCAAAATGTTTTTGCTTGCGGCTGAAAAAATCATCGCAGGCTGAGCGGAAACGTTTCCATGTAGCATCGGATTGCTTGCGCGTTACGGTACCGATTTCTTTCCACTGTTTTTGCAAGCTGATAAATTTGTCGGTTACTTTTTTCCAGTCGTCGCTGTCTTTTATGGCTTCGGCTTGCTCGCATATTGCAATTTTCAGTTTCAGGTTTTGTTGTATTTCGTCCTTGAAACTGCCGTAAAATTCCCGTTTGGCGGAGTAGAATTTATCGCATGCCGCACGAAACCGTTCATATATTTTGGTATTTTCTTTTCTGGTTGCAAAGCCGATGGTTTTCCAGATTTGTTGCACTTTTACCAGTTCTTTCGACACTTTTTTCCAGTTGTCATTATCTGTTATCGTTGTATTGGCAATCTCTTCGGCTTTTTCGCACAGTGCCTGTTTCGCCGCCAGATTTTTCAACTGATCTTCCTTTTGCTGTTCGAAATATTCCTGGTGCTTTTTATTGATAGCTGTCGTCGCGCTTTTGAAACGCTCCCATACCTGATCCCGCAATTCACGCGCTACCGGGCCTGTTTCGCGCCATTGTTCATGGAAATGCTGTAGTTTATTAAATGCAGTAATAATACTGGGTTCCAGGAGCAGCTCTTCGGCTTTTTCGCACAATGCCGTTTTGGCTTCCATGTTTCTTTTCAAATCCAAATCGCGCAGTTCATTATTGATTTTTACATAATCGTAAAAACGCTCCACATTGTATTGATAGGTGTCCCAAACATCTTTGGTGCGCGATGCAGGCACCGGCCCTGTTTCCCGCCAGTGTTGCTGTAATGCGCGGAATGCGGGAAAGGTCTGGTTCAGGTCTTCCTGTTTTTCCAGCAATATTTTCAACTCTTCGATAATCGCCAGCTTTTTAGCTAAATTCTCTTCTTTTTCTTTTTCCGCCTGCTGATTATGGACGGCACGCTTTTTCCTGTACTCGTTATATAAATTTTTAAACACTGTTTCCAGCGCATCCGTTACCGGTTCGGCATCGGGCAGCGCTTCACCGGCTTGCAGTTCGCTGGTTTTACGTTCCTGCCACAATAATTTGTAGAACGCGGACTTTATCAATTCGGCTTCACTGTGCAACGTGTCGGCTGCTTCGGCAGTAGTTGATGTAAGTAATCGCTCAAAAATATCCAACAATTCTTTACGCGACAAATCCGCATATTGCTTTGCCGTTGCCTGCGGTAATTCGTCCGGCGGAATATCCGGTGACGCATCGGGTGCCTGAGTGTCGGGCATAGACGTAATTTCGATTTCTTCGATTGAAGCTGTGATCTGCTCATTGGAAGCAGGATTTGGGATTTGGTTATCCATAAGTTGGGATTATGTTTTTACTAAATAGCCTACAAAAGTAGATAAAATAGTTGGATTTTTCAAGAAATTGTAAAACCGGTGATGCATTGACCGGTTCATTTCCTCATTGAACCGGCCCTTTGTACCGTTCGCGCTATGGAAATTCATAACGCGATGGCAGGTGATACTTGAGTCTGCCTTTAAATTTTTAAATAGCTTTTAATTCTTGATTTTCAAAATCGTTTTCCGGTTCTGTTTTTTTTTCTTACTTTTGCTCCCCCAAACATAAAAACACGTTAATATAATGAAAGTATTGATAACGGGTAGCAAAGGACAATTAGGCTGTGCGCTTCAAGCCGCAGCCGTCCGTTTTCCGCAACTTTCGCTGGTCGCTACGGACATAGCGGAACTGGACATCACAAAACGCAACGAGGTAACGGAGTTTGTAGAACTGCACCGTCCGGACATCATCATCAATGCCGCCGCCTACACAGCCGTGGATAAAGCCGAAGATGAGCGCCCGCCGGCAGCGCTGGTCAATGCGGTAGCCGTCGGCAACCTGGTAGCGGCGGCATTGCCGGTCAATGCCTTCCTGCTGCACATTTCCACCGACTACGTATTCGACGGCAAAAAAACGACGCCCTACCTGGAAACCGATCCGGTCAATCCGCTCTCCGTTTACGGCGAAACCAAGCTGGAAGGCGAACAGGCGGTACTGTCATACAAACGGGGCATGGTGGTGCGTACGGCATGGCTCTACGCGGCGGCGGGGGCGAACTTCTTCACCGCAATGCAGCGGCTGGGCGCAGAACGCAGGGAATTGCAGGTGGTCAGTGACCAGCTCGGCTCGCCCACCTATGCCGCCGATTTGGCGGAAGCGCTGCTGCAGATAGCCGCACAGATAGCCGCGGCGCCGCAACGGTGTACACACGGCATCTTCCATTATACCAATGCCGGCATCTGCTCGTGGTACGATTTTGCACGGCAGATTATGGAAGGAAGCCGGCGTTCATGCCGCGTGTTGCCCTGCACGACGGCGGAATACCCGACCAAAGCCCGCCGCCCGGCCTACAGCGTACTGGACTGCGAAAAAATCAAAGACATTTACGGCATCGTTGCACCTCCATGGCAGGACGCCCTTGCCCGATGCCTGACGGCCTTCGGGAAGCAGCAGGCAATAAAACGGTGAACGGCGTTGTTTGCCGCAGCATTTAACCTTTAACCTTAAAAATCTTAAAAAAATCATGGACGAATCAGTAAGGCAGCGCGCACAACAGTGGCTTGACGGTGGCTACGATGAGGAAACCAAAGCAAAAGTGAGGGAATTGATGGCAGCCGGCGGCGCCGAACTCACCGAAAGCTTTTACAGGAACCTGGAATTTGGCACCGGCGGGCTGCGCGGCATCATGGGCGTCGGCACCAACCGGATGAATAAATACACGGTTGGCATGGCAACACAGGGACTGGCCGACTACTTGCGAAAAAGCTTTCCGGATTTACCTGAAATAAAAGTGGCTGTTGCCTATGACTGCCGCAACAACAGCTCCTGCTTTGCGCAGATTACGGCGGGCGTTTTTGCCGCCAACGGCATAAAGGTATTTCTCTTTGAAGCCCTCCGCCCCACGCCGGAACTAAGCTTCGCCATTCGCCACCTGGGCTGCCAGAGCGGCGTGGTGATCACCGCCTCGCATAACCCGAAAGCATACAACGGCTACAAGGCATACTGGAACGACGGCGCACAGGTAACCGCCCCGCACGACAAAAACATCATTGCCCAAGTAACCGGGATTACCGATCCCTCGCAGGTAAAATTTGAGGGGAACGAAAGCGCCATCCAGCGCATCGGGAAAGACATCGACGAAGCATACCTCGCCCGGGTCATGGAACTGACCCTCTCGCCCGAAGCCGTGGCAAACTGCGCGAACCTGCGGATCGTCTACACGCCCCTGCACGGCACGGGCATCACCCTGGTGCCCGAAGCCCTGAAGCGGAAAGGCTTTACCAACATCATCCATGTGCCGGAACAGGATGTCCCCGACGGCAATTTCCCGACAGTGACATCGCCCAACCCCGAAGAACCATCCGCCCTGAAAATGGCGCTGGACAAAGCGCTCGTTACCGGCGCCGACCTTATCATCGCCACCGACCCCGACGCCGACCGCACAGGACTCGCGATCCGTAACCCGCAAGGCGAATTTCTGCTCCTCAACGGCAACCAGACCAATTCGCTGCTGACCTATTACATATTGCGCCGCTGGAAAGAACTGGGAAAACTGACCGGCAACGAATACATCATCAAAACCATCGTGACGACCGACCTGATGACGCGCATTGCGGAACACTACGGAGTGGAAATCTATAACGTATTCACCGGCTTCAAATACATTGCCGGAATGATTCGCGAACAGGAAGGGAAAAAAACCTTCATCTGCGGCGTCGAAGAAAGCTTCGGCTTCAACGTCGGCGACTTCGTACGCGACAAGGATGCGATAACCACCGCCTGCGCCATTGCCGAAATGGCAGCGTGGGCGGCCTCGCAGGGCAAATCGCTGTTTGACCTGCTGCGCGACATATACGTACAGTTCGGCTTCTACAAAGAAACGCTCATTGCCATCACAAAAGAAGGAAAAGACGGACTGGCGCAAATCCGGGAAATGATGCACCGTTTCCGCAGCCGGCCGCTGCAAAGCATCGACGGCGAAAGCGTATCGCTCATTCACGACTACCTCGCATCCGAAACACTGGATACGCGCACCGGCGAACGCCGCCCGCTGCCGTTCGACAAATCCGACGTGCTGCAATACATTACCGCCGGCGGCACGACCGTGTCCATACGCCCGTCGGGCACCGAACCGAAAATAAAATTCTACTTCGGCGCACATGCCGGCCTGCCCGGCCATGAAGCCTGCGACAGCGTGTCGAAAGCGCTGGATGAAAAATTTGCACGCATAGCGGGAGAATTAAGAATTAAGAATTAAGAATTAAGAAACGCATGCACGAAACAAAGATACGCGTACAGTACTGCGAAACCGACCGCATGGGCGTAGTACACCACTCCAACTACATCCGCTACTTTGAAACAGGACGCACGGAACTTATCCGCGCCTGCGGCATCCCCTACGCGAGCATAGAAACAGGCGGCGTGCTCATGCCGGTCATATCGGCAGCATGCCGCTACATCGCCCCCGCCTGCTACGACGAACAATTAACCATCCGCACTAAAATCCGCGGCAAAATAACGGCACGCATCCGGTTCGAATACGAAATATACAACGAATCCGCGCAGCTTGTATGCACCGGAAGCACCGAACTCGCCTTTATAGACGCCGCAACCCGCCGCCCTGTCCGCCCGCCGGAAGCCATCGCCGGCCTCCTGGCGGATGAAGCCTGAAACAACCCCCAAACCCCTTGCCGTGTACCCGGAACTGCCATCAAAACTGTTAAACGCCGCCGTCGAAGAATTGGCGAAACTGCCGGGCGTAGGCAGGAAAACCGCCCTGCGCCTGGCCCTGCACCTGCTGAAACAGCCGCGTGAAGACGTCGCGCAATTCGGCAACACATTCATCACGCTGCGCAACGAAATAAAACACTGCGCCGTCTGCCACACGCTTTCCGACGCCGACCGGTGCACCGTCTGCAGCAATCCGCGCCGCGACCACAGCACCGTATGCGTCGTCGAAACCATCCGCGAAATGCTGAGCATCGAAAATACGCAGCAATACCACGGCGTGTACCACGTCCTGGGCGGCATCATCTCGCCGATGGACGGCGTCGGGCCGGACGACCTGACGGTGACGCCCCTCCTCCAGCGCGCCGCCGCCGGCAACATCAGGGAAATTATCCTCGCATTAAGCACAACAATGGAAGGCGAAACAACCTGCTTCTACCTGTACAAAAAACTGCGCGACCTTCCCATCGCCATCACCACCATTGCCCGCGGCGTAGGCTTTGGCGACGACCTGGAATATACCGACGAACTCACCCTCGGACGCTCCATCAAAAACCGCCAGCCCTTCAATAGCAATTTTGAAGGTTGAAAAACTAAGAACTAAGAGTTAAGAACTAAGAACTAAGAGTTGCGCGAAGCGCGTCATGGCGTAAGCCAGTAGAGACGGGGCGCGCCCCGTCTCTACCTTTCAACTTTCAACTTTCAACTTTCAACTCTTATTTAAGACGGGGCGCGCCCCGTCTCTACCTTTCAACTCTCAACTCTCAACTCTCAACTATATATATAAGGTATGGTCATCTGCAGGGGCGGGTTTCAAACCCGCCTCCACGCCATGACGCGCTTGTCTCAACTCTCAACTTTCAACTTTCAACTCTTTTCACTATCTTTGCCGTCGATTTGAACATGACAGCCAACTTTCAACTTTCAACTTTCAACTGAAAACAACTTTCAACTGAAAACAATGCCCGGAACCCTTAACATACCTGCTTCACCTGCCGCAGTAACCCTGCCGGAAACACCCCTGCAACGCCCTGACGCCAC
>JAIRYH010000056.1 GCA_031267855.1 Prevotellaceae bacterium | reverse complement strand
CACTTCAAAGGCGTCGTCGCGACCGCGCTGTGAAGGCTGATAAGAAAACCCAAAGCCCAACGGAAGATTAAATCGGCTGAACAAATTATTGATTTGACTGGTTACTAATCCGGTTGCACTGCCCATGAGCAGGTCGGCATTAAATTCGGACTGGTCGTCGGACAAAAAGCCGCCGAAAGCCAGTAATGACAGGAATTGCCGGGTTCTTTTTTCTTCCGTATTCAATGCGCTTTGTACCCGCGCCCGCGTTTCGACATCAAGGTTTTCTATGTCTACCCCCAGTGTGATGACCGGATTAAACAAGTTGCCGGTTATATCAATCCGGCAGCTGACCGGCCTGCGGGTCGTCATTGCCGTAGAATCGACAAGCAATGCATGCAGCGACGTCGTCGTTTTATAGATCGCCGACAAGTCGAGATTCATCTTTTGCAAATCGCCGTTAAAGGTAACGCGTCCGCCTTCCGCAAAATCAAACCGTTTCGTAATAAGATTAAAATTTTGAATGGTGAATAAATAATCTCCCTTGCTAACGCGGTAATCGCCATACATGTTGAATTTATTGGCGGAAGGATTTATTTCCATCCTTATGTCGCCCGTTCCGAAACCCCGTATCACATCCTCCGATTTTTTATCCAATTCAAGTAATACTTCCGTGTCCGGCGTAATGCCCAGGTTTAACGAGATGTCAATATTCGGCGCTTTCCTGTCTGTTTCCGCAGATTTTTCCGGATCATTACGCACGATGTTTTCCTGCGGCCGGGCAAAAGAAAGCAATCCCGCACTGGTTGCCTGCGACGATGAAAAGGCGGGAATATGTAACACGGAATTTCTGTCCGCTTTCAGGTTGATATCAAATACTACATTGTCGGCATTACCCTTAATCAATGCGGCGCCGGTAGCGTAAGCACGACCGTAGAATACATCGTTGTCCTTTTCCGTTGTGTTCATCACGCACAAATTACGCGGGTAAGCAGCCACTTCATACTGCCAATTTTTAAAATCAGTATGGCTGACCGTTAATGATAACGTGGCTACTCCGCCAAGTCCGTCGCCGGCTTCCGCATTTTTGAAGCCAAACGAACCGGCATTGAGAAATAGCGGAGAGCTGAATGAATAGCGGGTTTGCAGGTAATCGACCGTTGCCGCCAGATTGTCGGCTTGAAGCTGTGTCCCTTCCGTAACAAGGTTTGGCAATCGTCCATACAAACGAACTTTGCCCGAAACGGTTCCATCCACATTACTGAGTACGCTTTTGAGCAGGGGCGCCACATGGGAAATTTGAAAACTGTTGAATGTGCCAAAGAGGTCAAGGTATTTTTTATTCGGCGAATAAATACCTTCTATGTCCATCACTCGCAACGTGTCTATTTGCGCCGCTGCATGCAATAAAAGCTGCCGGTCCTGATTATGCCACCAGCTGCGAATATCCATATTTCCGAACAGGCGGTCATTGACCAGCAAGCTATCGACGGTTAGTTGTGCAAAACAGTGCAGCGAATGGTAGACGTCCACTATTTTCGCTTCACCGGACAGCAGGCCTGCAAAATTGTATTTTTCCTTCGCCGTCCAGTAATTGATGTTGGAGGCGTCAAAATCTTTTACCGTTACCGTCAATGTATCCCTCTTGCTGTCGGACAGTACGCCGCCGATATGGATATCCTGCCGGTTGTTGTAAACATGAAAATTATCAACATGTATCTTTTTATTGAACCAAATACTTGCCGGTGCAATGTTCCAGGCAGCGTTGTTTATGATAAATTTTGATTCGCCGATTTGCAGATTTGTCAATACATGCCCTGTTTTCTGTTCCCTTATAAAATCAAGCGTAGCCGATAAGTTTCCCTTGTTTTCAAGCTCTGTCCGGTTATCGTAGTCAATTTTAAAATCCAGTTTATTATCGGCAAGCGTTACCAACGAAATCAGGTTACGCATTGTGAAGCCTGAGATATTAGCATCGCCGGCTTTAAACACGGAATAGCTGCGCAGCGTATCGCCGGTAGCTCGCCATGAAATATCTTTCAACTGATAATCATTCCATGCCAGCCTGGAGCCCGTCAGCAACAGGTTCAACGAATCCCGTTCGGAAAGCGTTACCGAAAGTTTGGTGCCGGGCGCTATGTATAATCCGGGAAGCAGATTGTCGGCTACCGCTACAATGTTTTTAAACGTAGCTTTTAAATTATACTCCCCGCCGGCAGTAGCCGTATCCCGCAATTTGCCGGTATTGACAACCGGCAGATGCTGTCGGGTAAACACGTGTACAATATTGTCGAAAAAAATTCCTGCAGGTTGCCGGGCTACATAATCCGCATCCAGGAAGTCGGAACGTACGGTCATGCGACGCCGGCCGGCATGATAGCCCGATTGGATAACGACATTCCCGACCGACTGCTTGCCTCCGTTACCGGTATATTCTATGCCGGAGACAGCAATATCTCCTGTGCCTTCAAAGGCATTGTGCATTTCATAGCCGGCTTTAAGGTCGGCTTTCACGATGGATACGGAATCACGCGTATTCAAATGCAATGCGGTCAAATCGGCATAATGCACGGCGGCGTCAAAATTAAGCTGCAAGGTATTTGCCGAACGGCGCGCCTCCTCCCGGCTGATGCTGCCGTTAAAATACAAATTAAGGTTCGGGTCTTTAACCGTCATGCTGCCGTCAAAACCGGTACGCTTGGCTATCCCGTTGAAGTTAATATTCCTGTAATGATATTTCAAAAAATCGAACTTGGACAAGTGCCCCGTCGCCTTTATCTGCAAGCCGCCCATACTCTCGGGCAAAATTTTCCCGTCCGCAATAAACGTACCGGTTACTCCGCCCAATACCGACGGCGCATTAACCAGTTTTCCGATATTCAGATTATGCACCCGCGCATCGCCCCTGATGCGCACGCCCGGCTCCTGCCCTCCGAAACCAAATGACAAATCAAAATCGGCATTGCCAATGCTCGTCAACAACACACCTTCTACTACAAAATCATTGTAGAAACCGGTAAAGTTACCCATCATGTTTATCGCCGTCAGCGGCTGCAGCACCTGCAAGTCCAGTGTGTCGGGATACACCATGCCCTGCAGCAAGCCGCTTAAATCATTCGCATCTGTTGTCAGGCGTATGACATTTACGTCTATCACGGTTTCCTTGATGTCCGGCAGTCCGTCTATTCTGAACTTGGCAAGCAATTGCGTTTTTGAAGACGTGGTGGTTATTTGCAGAAAATTACCGCGAAGATCGGCCACCGTGCCACTCACAACGCCCGCTATACGAACTTCCGATTGCATATTGCAACGTTTTGCAATACGCTCAATCGACCGGAATGAAAACAGCGCATCATCAAAATCGGCTTCCATCCGCACGTCGGTTTCATAGCGATTGAACGATTTCCCGTTTTCATAATCCATCTTATAATAATGCATCACAAGGTGTGAATAATCGTCCGTCAATTCCGTTTCTTCCAACATGGTCTGCGTGCTGCAGACGTGACCACGCTTAGCCGACAGGTGTTTCAGCCGGTAGCCGCTATTTTCCAGACAACGGACTTCTTTCAGCTCAAAAAACAAGGTATCTCCCGATACCCGCAACCGGCGTGCATCCACATAAATATCGCGGACATCCAAATTTTTAAAATCAATGATCCGCGGGTCGGGATCGTCGGCAGGGTTGGCAAGATTGCGAAAAGTGAACCGGAAATCCGACAGCGCCACATTTTCCACCTTAATATCCCAAGGCTTTCCGGACAGCGTATCCGCAGCAGAGGAAGAACCGTTCTTGAATTTTTCAACGATGGCGGCAATATTCGTCGTGTTCTTTTCGTTCCCCGGATAGGTACACAAATTAAATACCCCGCCGTTCAGACGAACGGAATGCAGGGTGATTTTTTTTCCGACATAGCTGAACGAGGAGATGGACAGCGACAGTTCATTTACATAAAACAGGGTATCGCCGTTCATGTCGCTCACATGGACATCCTCAACAACGAGCTTCGTAAAAAATGAATAATACACCGCACCCACAGAAACCGAAGCCGGATAAGCCTTTTCAGACAATACGCCGGACACCTGCCGTACCAGAAAAGTTTGCACTGCCGGCAACGCCGCCAAAAAATAAACCAGCACCGGCAGCGAAAGCGCTACCGTCAGAAATATAAGTAATATCTTTTTCAGGGTTTTTATAATATTTTGGGACTAATTCGGTAATTTTATTTTGCAAATATACGGAGAAATCCGAAATTTGCGTTATGAAATATTACATTATTGCAGGGGAAGCATCGGGTGATTTGCATGGAAGCGCCTTGATAAAAGGCCTGAAACATGCCGATCCCCATGCGGAAATCCGCGCATGGGGCGGCGACCGGATGGCAGCCAACGGCGCGACATTGGTAAAACACTACAGGGACACCGCCGTGATGGGCTTCGTGGAAGTATTGCTGCAACTGCCGAAAGTACTGCGGAACATCCGTTACTGCCGGCGCGACATGATCGCTTTCCGTCCCGATGCGGTTATCCTGATCGACTATCCGGGGTTTAACTTCCGCATGGCGCAGTTTGCAAAAAAAAGAGGACTGAAAGTATTTTACTACATCGCGCCGAAAGTGTGGGCATGGAAAGAGCGCCGCGTAAAACGCCTGCAGCGGAACGTTGACAAACTGTTCGTCATTTTCCCGTTTGAAAAAGATTATTTTAAAAAGTGGGGCATTGAGGCATTCTATGCCGGAAACCCGCTGGTGGATACCATCAGGGAACGACTGAGCGAACAGGAGCCCGCGGCGATGTTCCGGCAACGCAACCGGCTCTCCGGCAAGCCTATCATTGCGGTGCTGCCCGGCAGCCGCCGCATGGAAATAAATTATGTGCTGCCGCGCATCGTTCCGCTGGCGGATTGCTTTCCCGACCACCAGTTTGTCATTGCCGGCGCTCCGGCAACAGGCCTGCGCGAATATGAAAAATACCTCCGGACGAAGACTGTCCGGCTGGTGCAGGATCAGACGTATGAACTGCTGTCGCACGCCGAGGCGGCTATTGTTGCCTCCGGCACTGCGACCCTGGAAACCGCCCTGATCGGCACACCGCAGATAGTGTGCTACGGCGGCAATGAAATTTCTTTTCAAATAGCCAGACGGCTGGTGCGGGTAAAATTTATTTCGCTGGTCAATATCATCATGAACCGCGAGGCCGTGCGCGAACTCGTGCAGCACGACCTCACCGCCGGAAACCTGCAAAACGAACTGCAGGCCATCCTGCCCGGCGGAACAAAACGCGCCGCACAGCTGCGCGACTGTGCGGAACTGCGCAAACTGCTGGGAGCGCAGGGCGCGGCAGAGAGAATAGCCCGGCAAATGACGGACGAACTGCGGCATGCGTTATGAACCGGCCGGCGCGCCAGCCAAATCTGTAAATCTGTAAATCCGTAAACTATGAAAAATAATATTGTACTTGCCCGCGCGCCCATGGACTCAGGGAAGGCGCTTTTTGTAATGGAAGAATTTTCGAAAGACGGCCATTCTTTCAGGGCGACAGTCCGGCTCAATGAAAAGCATCCGGTGTTTGAAGGACATTTTCCCGGGCAGCCGGTCGTGCCGGGCGTATTTACCCTGCAACTGGTTAAGGAATGCCTGTCGTACGCCCTGGAAAAAGAACTGCGCTTCACCGACGTGCAAAACTGCAGGTTTTCCAGAACCATTGTGCCCGGCGCACAGCCGCGGCTGGAAGTACGCGGCAGCTGCGAGCAGCAGGCGGCGGAAGCGTATGCATTGAACGCTTCGGTGCAGGCCGCCGGCGTCACCTTCCTTTCGCTAAAAGCGAAACTGGTGGCCGCGGCGCCCCGGATGTTTTAAAATTTTACGTACCTTTATAAAAAAACACCTCTATGTTTATTGTTCTGGAAGGATTGGACGGAGCCGGAAAGTCAACGCAGGCCGCATTGCTCTGCGATTACATGGCGACCCGTCGTTTCGAACCGAAATTCATGCACTTTCCGCGCTTCGACCGGCCGGTTTTCGGCGAACTTACGGCCAAATTTCTGCGCGGCGATTTCGGCGAAGCCGACGCCGTGAACCCCTATCTGGTCGCCTTGCTGTATGCCGGAAACCGGCATGATGCGGCGTCCGCCATCCGCAGCTGGATGGACGAGGGATTTCCGGTCGTCCTCGACCGCTACGTTTACTCCAACATCGCCTATCAGTGCGCCAAGCTGGACGATCCCGCCGGACGGCGCGAACTGCGGGAGTGGATATGGAGCATGGAATACGGTTACTTTGCCATTCCCCAGCCCGACCTGACCGTTTTTCTTGATGTCCCGCTGCAGCATGTGGAACAGAAACTGGCCGAGCCGCGCGACGGCAACGACCGCCTCTATTTGCAGGGAAAGCAGGATATTCATGAAAGCAGCATGTCCTTGCAGCATAATGTCCGGCGCATTTATCTGGAACAGGCCGCCATCGACCCGCGGTTTCATGTGATCGACTGCGCAGCCCGCGCGGCCTCCGGCGGCATCCTTGCCCCCGGAGAGAT
>JAIRYH010000053.1 GCA_031267855.1 Prevotellaceae bacterium | reverse complement strand
TGTTGTAATTTACTGTTCATATGCTAATGTGCCAATGTGCTAATGTGATTAATTTGATTAATGTGCCGGCGCCGGCTATTCAACCTTCAACCTTCAAAATTCAAAATTGAAAAGCGGGAAGGTTTTCCGGACCGGTATGTTACACCTGTTATCATTGTATTCAAAATGACTTTTTAATTTTTCCCTTTCGGAGCGACGCTTCGCTGTTCGTCCGTTGCACGGCTTATGGATAAAATAATGCCCAGTGCAAAGCCGGTTGTAATGAGCGAGCTGCCGCCCAGGCTTACGAATGGCAGCGTCTGTCCGGTAACCGGAAGAATGCCTACATTCACGCCCATGTGCAGCATGGCTTGAAAAACGATCAGCAGCATTAATCCCAGCACGGCAATGATGGAAAACGGGCGGGTGCACAGGCGTGCTATCAGTACTGCCCGGTACAGCAAAATCAAATACAGGAGCAGGATTGTTATTGCGCCTATGATCCCGTATTCTTCTACGATGACAGCATACACGTAGTCGTCATACGCATTCGGCAAGATGTGGCGCTGTGTGCTGTTGCCGGGTCCTTTTGGGATGAAACCGCCGCCGGCTATCGCTATTTTTGCCTGCATTGCCTGGAAAGAATCATTGCTTTCGCCTGCCGTGCTTTCAGCGCCGGACGAGAAGAAAGGCCGCAGGCGTTCTTCCACCATCTTGTGTACCCGCGGGAAGAGCGGATGCTTCGTGTTTTTCGTTGCGTAGGAAAGGGCGGCGATCAGGACGATTGCGGCGAGCGCCACGGCCACTGTTTTCCATAAATAGCTGCTGCGGATTTTGACGACAAAGAGTATGATGAAAACCGTAAATCCCAATAATAGCGCCATGGACGTACTGCCGCCATATATCAGTAACAGGCAAACAGCCCCGACGGGAAACAGGATGCGCCAGAAATAGTTTTTAAAGGTACCGAGGTTATTTTCTTCTACTGCTTTTGCGATGTATAAGATCAGGGCGAATTTGGTCAGTTCCGAAGGTTGAAAGGTCAGGCCGAACAGTTTTACCCAGCGCGCTCCTTCGTTAAATGTAACGCCTATGCCGCTTATGAATGTCAGCAACAGCAAGCCGACGGAAAGGGCGAATATTAGTTTCGCCAGTCCGCGATACCAGCGGATGGAAATGATATGCGCCGCATATACTATCAAAATGCTGACGGCAAAGAATCCGAATTGTTTCAGGAAGTACATGAACGTAGAGCTGTGCGACCGGTATGCGAGCGAGCTGGTGGAGGAATAAATTACCAGCAGCGACAGCAGCGACAAGGCAATAATGATTCGCCAGATCACCTTGTCTCCCCTGAAGCTCCTGAAAAATGGAGCATGGAGGGCGAATTGTGGAGGATTAGCCGTCCCCTGTTCTTCTATATTATGTTTTGCGTCTTCCATTGCCGTATTATCTTTTATGCTATAAATCTCTCACGGATTCCTTAAATTGCTGTCCGCGGTCTTCAAAGTTTTTAAATAAGTCGAAGCTGGCACAGGCGGGCGACAACAGTACCGTGTCGCCCGGTTCTGCCAGTTCATAGGCTGTTTTTACGGCGTCGCGCATGGAGCGTACGTCATGCATTACAGGCGTTTTATCTTCAAAGTTTTTATGCAGCTTTTTGTTGTCCGCGCCCAGGCAGATGACGGCTTTTACTTTTTGCCTTACCAATTCGTACAAATCCGTATAATCGTTTCCTTTGTCCGTTCCGCCGGCAATCCACACCACTTTTGTTTTCATGCTCTCCAGGGCATACCATGCAGCGTTTACGTTCGTGGCCTTGCTGTCGTTAATATACAGCACGTCGCGCACCTTTAATACCGGCTCCAGCCGGTGTTCTACGCCCTTGCAGGTAGCAAGGCTTTCGCGGATTACTTCATTGCGCACGTTCAGTACCTGCCCCGTTACAGCGGCTGCCATGGAGTTATAAATATTATGCTTCCCCTGCAGCGCCAATTCTTCAATCAGCATTGAAAATTCGTCTTTTTGATACTGTGCATGCAGGTATTCGTCGATAATGTATGCGCCCTGATTTATTTTTTCCGTTTGCGATAAAGGCAGCAGTTGCGCCTTTAAGACAATCTGGTTCAAATGCGACATTGTTACTTCATCGTCCGAACAAAAAATAAAACAGTCTTCTTTCGACATGTTTTGCGTGATGCGGAATTTTGCCCGCACATAATTTTCCATATTATGATCATAGCGATCTAAATGGTCGGGCGTAATGTTTAGCAATACCGCAATGTCTGCCTTAAAATGATACATGCCCTCCAGCTGGAAACTGCTTAACTCAATTACATAATAATCGTGCTGCCCGGTGGCGACCTGATAAGCGTAGCTTTTGCCGATATTGCCCGCCAATCCGACATTCAATCCGGCTTTTTTCAGCAGGAAGTAAATTATGGATGTGGTGGTGGTTTTTCCATTGCTCCCGGTGATGCAAATTTTCTTGGCATTGCAGTAGCGTCCGGCAAATTCGATTTCGGAAATAACAGGAATTCCTTTTGCCGACAATTTTTTCACCATCGGCGCTTTGTCGGGAATGCCGGGGCTTTTAATCACCTCATCGGCATCCAGAATAAATTCTTCCGTGTGCTGCCCTTCTTCGAAAGCAATCTGATATTGTTGTAACGTTTGGCGGAAATGGTCTTTCAGCGTGCCCGCATCGGACAAAAAAACATTATGTCCCTTAACATGCGCCAGCACTGCAGCGCCAATACCGCTTTCACCACCGCCAAGAATGACAATTTTTTTCATTTCCAACTTCCTTTTTTATCTTACTTTCAATGTTACAATCGTTGT
>JAIRYH010000036.1 GCA_031267855.1 Prevotellaceae bacterium | reverse complement strand
CCGGCTGCTTTGGGAAATCCGCCGCGAGCGCCGCATGGAACTGTACGGCGAACCCGCGCGCCTGCTCGACATCAAGCGCTGGAAAAAAATCGACTACATGAAAGGCTCCGTAAAACCCGACATCCTGCGGGGTATCTGGGTGGACATCCCGGCTGAAATCCCCGAACTGGTTGCCGCTACAAAAGTGGGCATAACCAAAGTGCTGAAAGCGGACGGAACCACCATTGTGACATTCAACGGAAGTAACGATGCGGACATGGTGGGCTATTACCTGCCCGAAGGCGTAGTCGACAGGGACGATTTCACCGACAGGGTTTATTTGTCGCCCATCGGAAAAAACCAGATTGACCTGTACAAGTCGCAGGGCTATACCCTCACGCAAACGCCGGGATGGAATTGAAAAAATTAGGAATTAGGAATTAAGAATTAGGAATTAACGGTTCAAGGTTAATAAATATTAAAAAGAAGGGCTATCCGGAAACGGATAGTCTTTCTTTTTTGATGGGGCATTCAATATGCGCGGGCAATAACCACCCGCTGCGCCGAAGGTTTTCCGGTGACCATGCAGGTACCGGGTTCTTTCGGCCGGTCGAAGGGAATACAGCGAATGGTCGCTTTGGTTTCTTCCTTGATTTTTTCTTCGGTTTCAGCCGTGCCGTCCCAGTGGCAGAGGAAGAAGCCGCCGTGTTCGATACGCTCCTTAAACTCATCGTAGCGGTCGACGGCAAACGTGTTTTGTTCGCGGAAAGCAAGCGCCTTCCGGTAAATATTCTGCTGTATCTGCTGCAACAGCTGTGCCACAAGTTCCACGATGCCGGTTTGCGGAACAACCTGCTTTTCCATCGTGTCGCGGCGGGCGAGTTCAAGGGTGCCGTTTTGCAGGTCGCGTGGTCCCAGCGCCAGGCGCACCGGCACGCCCTTGAGTTCCCATTCGGCAAACTTGAAGCCGGAGCGCACGTTGTCGCGGGCATCGACTGTTGCGGAAATGCCCTTTGCTTCCAGTTCTTTCTTCAGTATTTGCAGGCGTTCGGTCATCAGCGAAAGTTCTTCTTCGCCCTTATAGATGGGCACAAGCACTGCCTGGACGGGCGCCAGCGCCGGCGGCAGCACCAGGCCGTTGTTGTCGCCGTGCGTCATGATGAGGGCGCCCATCAGCCGCGTGGAGACGCCCCATGAAGTAGCCCACACATAGTCCAGTCCGCCGTCTTTCGTAGCAAACTGCACGTCGAAAGCCTTTGCAAAATTCTGCCCGAGGAAATGCGAGGTGCCGGCCTGCAGGGCTTTCCCGTCTTTCATCATGGCTTCGATGCAGAGGGTGTCGAGGGCGCCGGCAAAGCGTTCGCTCGCCGTTTTGGCGCCGACAATCGCCGGGATTCCCATCCACTCGCGGGCGAATCTTTCATAGACGTACACCATCCGTTCGGTTTCGGCGAGGGCTTCGGCCTGCGTGGCGTGTGCCGTGTGCCCTTCCTGCCACAGGAATTCGGACGTGCGCAGGAACAGGCGCGTGCGCATCTCCCAGCGCACTACGTTTGCCCACTGGTTGCACAGCACCGGCAGGTCGCGGTAGGATTTTATCCAGTTTTTATAGGTGTTCCAGATAATGGTTTCCGAGGTAGGGCGTACAATCAGCTCTTCTTCCAGCTTTGCCGACGGATCCACCACCACGCCTTTGCCGTCGGGGCTGTTCATCAGGCGGTGATGGGTTACTACGGCACATTCCTTTGCAAAGCCTTCGACATGCTGCGCCTCCCGGCTGAAAAACGATTTTGGGATAAACAGCGGGAAGTAGGCATTGACATGCCCGGTGTCTTTAAATAACTTGTCCAGCGCTGCCTGTATTTTTTCCCAGATGGCATAGCCGTAGGGCTTGATGACCATGCATCCGCGCACGGCTGAATTTTCCGCCAGGTCGGCTTTAATGACAAGGTCGTTGTACCATTGTGCATAGTTTTCATCGAGGGTGGTGATTGCTTTGGCCATAAGTATCGGTTATAATATTTTTATTTAACGGGCTACAAAAGTAAGGAAAAAAAACGACAGTCGGGCAAATAATTGCCGGCGCCTGCAAAGCGCGGCGGTGCGGCGTTATTTATTCAGGAATATTTTCATTTCACAGGCGGCGACGACGTCCGTCCCCCTGCGCACTTCGGCGGCGACCAGCGTAATGTCCAGTATTTCCTGGAGGATTTTCACGGTCGTCACCAGCTCGTCGCCCACCGCCGCGGCAGCCGTAAAAACCATGTTTTTCACGGCGGCAATGTAACCTACCGGTATCGGCAGGTTTTGCTGTTTGAAGATGTATCCTGCCCTCAGGGCGCATGACTGGGCGATGTGTTCGATGACGCCCGCTTCAGTGAGCTGCCCGTCTTCCACAAAAATATTATCCGGCGCAACCGTCAAACCGGTGCGGGAGAAGGCGCCTTCGACGTCGAGGAGTTTGTCGACCATCACGATCGGGCGGCGCTGCGGGATGTAGTCGATGATGGCGTCGCCGCTTGCCAGAGCTTGTTCGGAGATGTTCATGTCTGTTTCTTATCGGTTATTTTTTGCAAATATAGATGAAATTTTTCAGTTCCGCATCGTTCCCCAGCCGGCTCAGGAAAGAAATAACGCAAACATCGGCCGCCGGTGCGGCAACGCAAGCCCGCACCGGCGGATAGCCGGTATTCATCCGTGGAAGCGGGGTTGATGCGCCCGCGGCCGGGCACATCAACCGGGTACTGCCATCAGGCATTACATGACGCAACGCAGGGCAAGCCCGAAGGATTTGTAGAAGTGGGAATACGAGTAAACGTTGCTGCTGCTGAGATACAGATAATAACTGTTCCCCGCAAACCCCTCCGATATCGACCAGTAATAGCCGTAGATCCCGAGATAGCTAAAGCCATCGGACGAAGCCAGCCCGCCGTAGGCAGCGCCCCAGTCGGCCGCATACCGCGCGGCCATGGTTTCATTGCTGCTTCCGTCGGTTGTCCCGCCCAATGCCCTGTTTAATGAGATAAAATCATCCCGTCCGGGCACGCGCCACGGCGCCGGGCACAGGCTCGACGCATAATCATTCACATAATACCAGTTATAAAGGAAATAATAGCCGGGATTATTCCGGCAGTCGGGTTGCGGCTCGTGCCGCGTGCCGCTGTTAAACTCCGCCTTGTCGCAGGCGGGCATGTTGATGTGGTCGCTCCACGTCTGCGCAACGCCGTGGCCCTCGATGCTCCACGTTTTCGCAGAAACCGCATGCGGCGGAACAGTCTGCGCTGCGGCAACGCCCCCGCCGCCACAAAGGAATAGACATGCAACAAAGCATGCCCCGGTAAAGGAAAAGAATTGTTTTTTCATAATGATGAATTTGTATAAGTTTCTGATGCAAATGTAAAAAAAATAAAACGAAAAACAAAAACATTCCTGCATTCGCCCTTTCCGGCAGCTTCAAGTAACAAATGCCGTAAACGGGCATATAAGCGGATGTACTGATAAATACATTCGATGGA
>JAIRYH010000126.1 GCA_031267855.1 Prevotellaceae bacterium | reverse complement strand
CATTTCCCCACTGCTGATTCGCATAATACATAAATTTTAATGGTTTATAATGATTTTTGTGCGTTAACAAAAATTACAGGCCAGTGTAACCTTGACATTGGTTTGTCGCAGACTGCGAGGCGCCAATGTAACCTTGACATTGGTTTGTCGCAGACTGCGAGACGCCAGTGTAACCTTGACATTGGTTTGTCGCAGACTGCGAGATGCCAATGTAACCTTGACATTGGTTTGTCGCAGACTGCGAGACGCCAATGTAACATAGACATTGGGTCGCCTGAAAGTTGAAAGTTGAAAGTTGAGAGTTGCGCGTCATGGCGTTAGCCAACTTTCAACTTTCAACTTTCAACTCTCAACTGAATTTCGTACATTTGTACGAAAAAAAAACAGTATGATAAAGAACCGGCGTATCCTTTTAAAATTAAGCGGCGAAAGCCTGATGGGCACCGAGGCCTACGGCATCAGCACGGAAGTATTGCTGCGGTATGCCGCCGACATCAAGCGCGCCCTGGACACCGGCGTCCAGGTGGGCGTTGTCATTGGCGGCGGCAACATTTTCCGCGGCCTGAGCGGCGTCAACAAAGGCTTCGACCGCGTGAAGGGCGACCAGATGGGCATGCTGGCAACGGTCATCAACAGCCTTGCCCTGCAAAACGCCCTGCAAAGCCTCGGCGCAGACGCGACGGTGCTTACGGCTATCGGCATGGAACCTGTCGGCGAACGCTATGCCAGGGAAAAAGCCGTCGCCTGCCTCCAGCGCGGCGCCGCCGTAATCATGGCGGGCGGCACGGGCAACCCGTTCTTTACGACCGACACCGGCGCGGCGCTGCGGGCGGTAGAAATAGAAGCCGACATGCTGCTCAAGGGCACCCGCGTGGACGGCGTATATACCGCCGACCCCGAGAAAGACCCGGCGGCAAAAAAATATGCCGCCCTGACGTTCGACGAAGCCTATAAAAACAATCTGCGCATCATGGACCTCACGGCCTTCACGCTGTGCCGCGAAAACAGGCTGCCGGTGGCGGTGTTCGACATGAACGTCGAAGGAAACCTCCTGCGGCTGGTAAAAGGCGAACGCATCGGAACCATAATACAACCCTGACCCGGCCGGCGCCGGCAAACAACAACGCGCATAATTATAAACCAAAAACTTTAAACACGCCATGGACATCTCCAAAGCAAAAGAAGCGGTCAATGCCGCCAAGGAAAAAATGCAGAAAGCGATCGACCACCTCGAAACGGAACTGGTTACCATCCGCGCAGGCAAAGCCAGCCCGGCAATGCTGAACCCCATCCTGGTCGACTACTACGGCACGCCGACGTCGCTGCCCCAGGTATCGAGCATCACCACGCCCGACGCCCGCACAATTCTTATCCAGCCCTGGGAAAAATCAATGATTGCCCCGATCGAAAAAGCCATTCTTGCCGCCAACATCGGCATGACGCCGCAGAACAACGGCGAGCACGTCAGGCTGAACGTGCCGGCGCTTACCGAAGAACGGCGCCGGGAACTGGTCAAACAGACAAAGAACGAATGTGAAAATGCCCGCATCAGCGTCCGCAACGCCCGCCGCGACGCCGTAGAATACGTGAAAAAGCTGCAAAAAGAAGGCTTGCCCGAAGATGTGGCAAAAGACACGGAAGGCGACCTGCAAAAACAAACCGACGCGTTCGGCAAAAAAGTGGACGAACTCTTTGTAAAAAAAGAAAAGGAAATCATGACCGTATAATGCAACGGCACCAAACGGGAAACAGGGTGAAAGGGCAAACAGCAAACAGACGAAATGACAAAAGGCGAAAGAATGAAAAGGACAAAGGGTGAAAGGACAAACGCACCGCTGCCTGCCGCCCGCCGCCTGCTGCCCGTTGCCTGCTGCCTGCTGCTTGCCGTTTCGGCACAGGCGCAGTACTACAACACCGGCACGGA
The DNA here is from genome assembly GCA_031267855.1 of Prevotellaceae bacterium. The sequence continues at coordinate 5,652 of JAIRYH010000126.1, read as the reverse complement.
ACCCGCAACGGTGAAATGGCGGCAAATCAAAACCGGAACATTCACGATTATTTATCCGCAGGAGGCGGACTCGCTGGCGCAACGCTATGCGTGGCTGTTCGACCGGTCGTACCGGGCTATTGCCGAGCCGCTGCGCGCCAGCCTGTCGCGCACGCCGGTTGTCCTGCATCCCTACAATCTTTACAGCAACGGCGTGGTCGTGTGGGCGCCGAAACGCATGGAACTGATCACCACGCCCGCCGTGTCGGGCTATGCCCAAATGTGGGACAAGCAACTCGTGGCGCATGAAACAAGGCATGTGGCGCAAATGAACAAGCTGCACGGCGGCGTTTTCAAGTATCTTCATTTCCTCCTCGGCGAACAGGCGGAAGGACTGGCTTCCGGGCTTTATCTCTCCGGCTGGTTTCTGGAGGGCGACGCCGTGGTGTCGGAAACAGCCGTTTCGCATACCGGACGGGGACGGCAACCGGAATTTCTGATGCCCGTGAAAGCATACCTGCTCAACAACACGAAATTTTCATGGGACACATGGCTCAACGGCTCGTACCGCTACCTCGTGCCCAATGAATACCAGATGGGCTACCTGCTGGCGTCTTACATCTACCGGCAGGCGGGGAAACATATTTTCGGCGACATGATGGACTACATCACGCGCTATCCCCTCCGCATCCCGCCGCCCATGCGCGGACTAAGAAAATACGGCGGCATGTCCGAACAGGATTTCTTCAGGCAGGCGCTGGCATGCCAGACGCAACAATGGCGACAGGAAGATTCGGCAAAAACCGCCGACCGGAGCAGGCAACTGCCCGTATTTCCCGGGAAAGAAACCTACCGCTCGTATCGCTCCGTCGCGGCGGCCGACACGCATTCGGTCATCGCCCTGCGAACCGACCTGGCAAAACCGCGCCGCCTTGTCCTCATCGACGGCAGCGGCAATGAAACATTCTTAAAGTACGTGGGACAAGTCAACAGCACGATAAAAAAACAGGGCGAAACCTTATACTGGACGGCAACCGTTCCGCATGAACGCTGGGAACAGGTCTCGTTTTCCGTGCTGCAATCCTGCAACCTGAAGACAAAAAAAATAACCGCCCTGACGCGCCGCACGCGCTACTTTTCCCCCGCCCCCTCGCCCGACCATAACCGGGTGGCGGTGGTGGAAAACCATGCGCCGGGCGAAAATTTCCTGGTCATCCTCGACACTTATAACTATACGCCGCAACAGCGTTTCGCGCTGCCGTCCGGCCACGTTCTGAAAGAGCTTGCCTGGTCGCAGGATGCGCAAGCGATCTACGGCACGGTGCTGACCGACGAAGGCGCCGGCATCATGCAGTTCGACGTGGCGCGGCAAAAATGGGAACAGCTGCTTCCCTTCGGCACAGCCGGCATCAACCGCCCTGCCGTTTACGGTGATTTCATCCTGTTCGAAAGCGGCTACAACGGAACAAACGATATCTACGCGCTGCACGTCCGCTCGCGGAAAGTGTTTCAGGTAACGCATGCGCGTTTCGGCGCGTTTGACCCCGCCGTATCGGCCGACAGCGCGGCGCTGCTGTTTTCCGATTATACCGCCGCCGGCTACACGATTGCATCCATGCCGCTGGACGAAAAGACGTGGGAAGAAACGCCCTTTACGACGCCCGAACAGTATGAATTTGCCGACGGGGTTACCGCGCAGGCCGGCTTCCTCATCGACACGCTGCGCATACCGCCGCAACCGGCATACAGGAGCAAGCGTTACGGCAGGTGGGCGCACTTGTTCCGCTTCCACAGCTGGGCGCCCTTCTACTATGACCCCGACGAGCTGCGGTCGGCGGCATTCGACAAGGATATCCTGCAATACATCGGGTTGGGCGCTACGGCGCTTTCGCAAAATACGCTCGGCACGCTGACGTCGCGGCTGGGCTACCGGTACGACAACGGCTTTCATTCGGGACATCTCCGCCTCACGTATCGCGGCTGGTATCCGGTCATTGATTTTGCGCTGGACGTGAACGACCGCTACCGGCAACGGCACAAATGGGACACTGTTACCCCCAGCGACGGCTACCTCCACGATATGGTTTTCCGTACCGGGCAGCTTTCCATAAACGGTTATGCCCGGCTGTACATTCCATGGAGACTTACGCAGGGCGCATGGCAAACAACGCTGGTTCCGCAGGCGGAATATCATTTTTCAAACGACGAATACCTTTCCATGACGGAACGGAAATACAGTTATTATCAATTTTTGACCGCCGGCTTTACTTTTTCCCGCCAGCTGTCCCTTGCTGTTCGCGACCTCTATCCGCGGTGGGGCTACTCCCTTCGCGCCCGGTATTCGTTTCCCGTGCTGAGTGATAATGTTTATTCCGTGGCTTCGGTTCAGGCGGCAGGCTACGCCCCCGGCTTATTTGCCAGCCACGGCGTGCTTGTTACCGCCGGCTACCAGTGGCAGGGCAACAACGACGAATTGCGCTATACGACCCTGACACATCTGCAATTTCCCCGCGGGTATGTATCACAGGCTTCTTTTGCGCTCGCGAATGCCACTATCGACTACACTTTCCCGATCTGGTATCCCGACATCAACATCCGGTGGCTGGCTTATTTCAAGCGTTTGCGCATGACTGTCTTTGGCGATTTTGCGCAGGTAACCGTCCCGACGGCGCAACAGGTATATGGCGTGCAAAACGGCCTGCGCGTGCGTACGCTTTCCCAACGGCAGCAAAACTATGCATCCGCCGGCGCCGACGTGCTGGTGGATTTCCACGCGCTCCGGTTCGGGTTCCCGGTCAGCGCAGGCGTCCGGTATGCACAGCCCTTGCTGCGCAATACCGCGCCTTCCTTTAACCTGTTGTTGAATATAAGCCTGTAAAATGATGAACCCGTTGAGACGACTCGCCGGCGAAACGGCCATTTACGGCTTGAGCACGATAGTGGCGCGTGTCGTAAATTTCTTCTTTGTACCGCTCTACACGCGCGTCCTTTCACCGTCGGATTACGGTATTGCTACGGAATTTTTAGCGTATATCGCCATCTTGCAGGTGGCGCTCACGCTGGGTCTGGAAACGGGATGTTTCCGTTTTGCGAACAGGCACAAACGTCCCGTGCAGGTTTTTTCCAATGCGCTTACGACGATGCTTGCCGTTACGCTTTGTTTCTTTGCGCTGGTCACGCTGTTTTCGCAACCCATTGCCGGCGCGCTGGGCTATGCCGCCGGCGCCGCATGCATCATATACACAGGCGGCATCCTGGCGTCCGACTGCTTCACGGCTATTCTGTTTGCACGGCTGCGCTTTGAACACAAAGCCGTGAAGTTTTCGGTATTTAAAACCGTCAAGATTTTAGGGGAAGTCGTCTTCAATATCCTTTTGTTCTTCGGCGCTCCGGCTTATTTTGCCGCACATCCCGATTCGTTCTGGCTGCGCTTTATTCCGGCTACGCCCGATTTCACATATCTGCTTTTTGCCATTTTCCTGAGCTGTGTGCTGGCGCTGCTGCTGTTTATTCCCGACATTTTGCGCATGCACTTCGGCGTCAGCGGGAAGTTGTGGCGCGCCATGATGCGCTACTCGCTGCCGTTGATGATAGCCGGGTTGCCGGGCGTTGCCAATGACTTTATCGACCGCGTGCTGTTCCGCTACCTGATGCCCGCCGGCGTGAACTGGCAGACGGAGCTGGGCGTTTTTCAGGCCGGCGTGAAGCTGGCGGTCATCATGACGCTGTTCGTGCAGATGTTCCGCTATGCCGCCGAGCCGTTTTTCTTCGCCGGCATGAAAGACAAAAACGCCCCGAAACTGTATGCCGGCGTGATGAACCATTTTGTGGCGTTCTGCATGGTGATATTCCTGTTTGTCGTCTATTATCTTGATATCATCGGACTGCTGCTGGGCAAGGATTTCCGCGCAGGCACGGACATTGTGCCGGTGATGCTGGGCGCCTATGTGCTGCTCGGCATTTCGTTCAACCTTTCGATGTGGTACAAACTGTCGGGAAAAACCAAGTATGCCGTATACATTACGCTGGCGGGACTGCTGGTTACGCTGGCGGTAAATTTCTTTTTCATGCCGCGCTACGGCTACCGCGCCGCCGCATGGGGGCATCTCCTGAGTTACCTGGTCATGGTGATCCTCAGCGCATGGCTGGGTGCGCGCTACTACCCGATTCCCTACAACCGGACAAAGATCATTACATACATCGTCGTGGGCGTGGCGCTCTACTTCGTCGGCCAGGCATTGCCTTTCACACACTGGGCGAAATGGTGCGCCAACGCCGTGCTGCTGGGAGCCTACATCGCATTTTGGTGTACATGGGAAAAGTTGAAGCTCCTTCCGGCTCCGAAGGGAAAACATCCCGCACCCGTTGATACCCCAAAACACGCTTTTAAAAATATTGCGGAAGCAAGGGCATGGGCAAAAAGCAACATCACGGGAATGTATAAAAATAAAAATACCGGCGATAACATACGCATATCGAAAATCGCGATCGACAAATATTTAAGCGAAAAAGCCGTTGGACAAAGCGCAAATACAGATGTGCATCTGTCCGCTTTACTGAAACTTCCGGAACTTATAGAAACGGCTATCTTGAAAGACAGCAAGCCCGACGATAATAACAGCATGCACATAAAAGCCATTCATCGCTTATACGGAACGATAAAATATCAGGAAAAAATATATACTGTGAAAATAACTGTTAAAGCATATCTGAATGCCGACAGCAAAGCCTATTCTTACCAGGTGATGAAATAAAAAACCCGAACGTAAAACGATTTTTTCAAAGACGTTTTTTGATCGTCCGGGTAGTCCCGAAAGTTCAACCCGGAAACCCTGGAGCGCGCATGTTCAAAATAACTGTAGCCCTCCCCGCTGTTGAACTTTCTACGGACAAAGATACTATAATTTTTTTAATCAGCAAAAACGTAATATAAAAAATTGAAATTATGAAGATAAAAATCGTCAATCAATCGCCCTTTGAGTTGCCGCAGTATGCCACGCCGCTTTCTGCCGGCATGGACCTGCGCGCCCACCTTGCCGGGCCGGTTACGCTGACGCCGCTGCAGCGCACGCTGGTGCCCACCGGACTGTTCATCGAACTGCCCGCCGGTTATGAAGCCCAAATCCGCCCGCGCAGCGGACTGGCGGCAAAGCACGGCATCTCGCTGGTCAATGCGCCCGGCACCGTTGACGCCGACTATCGCGGCGAAATAAAAGTCATTCTGGTGAACCTCTCCGACACGCCGTTTGTCCTGCAACCCGGCGAACGCATTGCGCAAATGGTCATCGCCCGCCACGAACAGGCGGAATGGGAAGTCGTCGATGAGCTCTCCGGCACTGTGCGCGGCGCAGGCGGTTTCGGCTCCACGGGCGTGAAGTAGGCGGTTGGCGGGGTAGCGCAACAACCTGCGTGGTGAGCAATATTCCATTGCACTTCAAAAAAGATTTACTCGCCTGAGCCGGCCTTGCAAATGTGATAATAAAACAGTATTTTTGTAAGAACGATAAAATACATGCATTATGAAAACACCTTTTATCTTATTGCCGGCAGCAACTTTTTTACTTGCCGGCTGTATCGACAACGCTTCGAATCCGGAAATAAAAACGGAATACGTAGCTGTTATAGTGAATAACGGCACCGATCATAACGGCTCCGTATACTATTATTATGAAA
>JAIRYH010000075.1 GCA_031267855.1 Prevotellaceae bacterium | reverse complement strand
ATCCTTATTCCGTTGCGCCTGCTATGTTAAATGCCGTTGTAGCGACCAGTGCTTTCCCGTCTTCCAGTGTTACGGTTACATAAAAAGTATAAAGACCCGTTGTTTGCGGAGCAACGTCTAAAACAACCACCCATCGATAGTCAATAAAGGGGCGTTCCGGGAAATTAACCGCCGACAGTTTTTCTTTATAAATCGCAAATGGGTAGGTCGGATTGACGTAAAATTCTTCATGATACCTGTATGTCCCCTCTACCTGTTGATAGTTGTTTTTTATTACGGCTATCGGGTCATTAAAGTAAATGGTAAAAAGGTCGTTCAAACTGCTCCCCGCCGGGTACGCAGCGCTAAAATCCTTATCTCCGGTTATCGAAACGGAAGCTATTTTACCCAATGTGGCATCGGCCAAGTTATTTAAGTTTAGTGCTATTTCCCGGTTAAATGAAGTATCTCCGATTTCCTTCACTTGTGCATTATATTTGTTTGTCACCTCCATACAATCGTCGGACGGGTAATTAAGATTTTCGGCACAATTATACAAAAAAACACCGCCATTATTAACATGAAAAGGCTCCAAATATAAATAGAAGTTAATATGCTCGGAAACCGATGATACTCCCACCGGTTCTTTACCTGTATTTAGCTGTATTATTCTTGTATTTTCGTCCACATCAAAACCACCTATTGCCGGTCTGATTTTTAATGTGTCACTAGACATGAATTGACGAATATATGATTGAACCATGGATTTTGGTCCTTCACAGCCGCAGTCTATAGAGTTAACCTCACAAGCACCGAACAGCATGCCTGTGCAAAGTAAAAATAAAACATTTGTTTTCATAATAATATTGTTTTAGTGTTTTGCGGTAGAGACGCGAAGCTACGCGTCTCTACCGGGGAGCGCATCTGCTATTCCCCGAATACTTCGTCAAAACCCGGATGCTTCCTGTCCTTTTCCGATAAAATCAGCTTGCCGGCCGGCACGCGCCAGTCAATGCCGATGGCGGGGTCGTCGAAGCGGATGCTGCGTTCGGCCTGCGGGTTGTAGAAACTGTCGACCTTGTAGGCAAAGACCGCCGTGTCGCTCAATACGACAAAGCCGTGCGCCATGCCGTGGGGGATGAACAGCTGCCGTTTGTTTTCGGCGCTCAGTTCTGCCGCCACATATTGCCCGAATGTCGGCGAATGGCGGCGGATATCCACCGCCACATCCCACACGGTTCCCCGCACCACCCGCACGAGCTTGCTCTGCTCGAACGGCGGCAGCTGGAAGTGCAGCCCGCGCAGCACGCCGTACGACGACTGCGATTCGTTGTCCTGCACAAACGTGACGTGTCCGATGTTTTTTTCAAATTCATCCTGCCGGAATGATTCCATAAAATAGCCGCGTGCATCGGTAAATACTTCCGGCGTAATGATCCAGACGCCCCGAATGGTTGTTTCCTGAAAATTCATGCGAAATTTAATTTGCCAATTCCAATAAATACTGACCGTATGCCGTCCTGTTCATCGCGGCGCCCAGTGCGCGGAGCTGCGGTGCATCAATCCAGCCGTTGCGCCACGCGATTTCTTCGATGCAGGCAATGTAAAAGCCCTGCCGGTTCTGGATGGTTGCCACATAGTTGGCGGCGTCCAGCATATTGTCGGCGCTGCCGGTGTCCAGCCATGCAAAGCCGCGTCCGAACAGTTCTACCGTGAGCGTCCCCTCGCGGAGATAGACTCCGTTCAGGTCGGTAATTTCCAGCTCGCCCCGCGCCGAGGGTTTCAATTGACGCGCTTTTTCGCATGCGGTTTGATCATAAAAATACAGTCCGGGAATAGCATAGTTTGATTTTGGCTGTTCCGGCTTTTCTTCCAGCGACACCACGCGGTTCGCCCCGTCAAACGACACGACGCCGTAGGCCCGCGGGTCTTTCACGTAATAGCCGAAAATGCATGCGCCGTGCTCCCGTACGCTTTTTGCCGCCCGTGCAAGCATGGACGAAAAGCCCTGTCCGTAAAAGATATTGTCGCCCAGCACCAGGGCGCTGCTTTCGCCGTTTAAGAATTTTTCACCGACAATAAACGCCTCGGCCAGTCCGTTGGGCTTTTCCTGTACCTGGTATGCAAACGACATGCCGAGGTTTTCGCCGGTTCCGAACAGTTCGCGGAACAGCGGCAAGTCGCGCGGCGTGGAAATAATCAATACTTCCCGGATGCCGGCAAGCATGAGCGTGGAAAGCGGATAATAAATCATCGGCTTATCATATACCGGCATAATTTGTTTTGAAATAGCCTTCGACGAAGGAAATAAACGTGTGGCGATACCGCCTGCTAAAATGAGTCCTTTCATGACATTCAGGTATAATTAAAGGTTTCCGGCGGCCACAAAGTTAGAAAAAAAACATGCAGTCGCAAAATTTCATTAGCTTTGCATGAAATTTTTATTTTTGCAAAAATGCGATGGCTGTATAACATGGGCGTTTACCTCTACTCGCTGATAATATGGGCGGCGGCGCCGTGCAACAAAAAAGCAAATCTGTTTTATCGCGGACGCAAACACTGGCGTAAACGGCTGCAAGCCGTCGGGCGGGACGGCGCGCCCGTCGGGTGGTTTCACTGTGCGTCGCTCGGTGAATTTGAGCAGGGGCGCCCGCTGATGGAAGCCTATCGCGAACGCTTTCCCGCACACAAAATCCTGCTGACTTTCTTTTCCCCTTCCGGCTATGAGGTCAGGAAGAACTGTTCCGTCGCCGACTGGGTTTTTTACCTGCCGCTCGACACGCCCCGCAACGCCCGCCGCTTTGTTGCCACGGTGAAGCCGGCGGTGGCGATTTTTATAAAATACGATTTCTGGTACAATCTTTTGCGTTCCCTGAAAAAACAGGGCGTCCCGGTGTATGTTGTGTCTGCGATATTCCGCCCGTCGCAGGTGTTTTTTAAGCGGTACGGCGGATTTTTCCGGGAAATGCTGCGCGCCTGCCGCTGTCTGTTCGTGCAGAACGACGCATCCGGGGACTTGCTGGCGTCCATCGGCGTTACGAATGTTTTCGTTACCGGCGACACCCGCTTTGACCGCGTCTGGAAGCTGGCGCAGACGCCGAAGCAATTGCCGGTCATTGAAAATTTTGCCGCCGGACGTCCCACCATCATTGCCGGCAGCACATGGCCTGCCGATGAAGAAAAACTGGCGGCCGCTTTTGCGGAAATGCCCGCTGATGCCGGACTGGTGATTGTGCCGCACGAAATTTACGAAGACCGTCTGGAGGCTATCGAAAAACGTTTTGCGCCTTTCGGCGCAGCAAGATACTCCGCAATAACCGGCGCGCGGGAAACGAAGAACGGCGCCGGGGAAGCCGCATCATTGGCGGCTTACAGGATACTGGTGCTGGATACGGTGGGCATGCTGTCGTCCGTTTACCGGTACGGCACGGTGGCTTATATCGGCGGCGGCTTCGGCGCGGGCATACACAATACGCTGGAAGCGGCGGTATATGGCCTGCCGGTGGTTTTCGGCCCCAACTGCCGGCGCTTCCGCGAAGCCGGCGACCTGATAGCGCAGGGCGGCGCCGCAAGTTACGCCACAGCCTCCGAACTTTCCGCCATCCTGCTGAAATGGCTTGCCG
>JAIRYH010000066.1 GCA_031267855.1 Prevotellaceae bacterium | reverse complement strand
CGGCATAATGGCTGTATCATAAGTTTGTCCTTTGTCCTTTGTTGACCTTTCACTGTTATCTTTTATCTTTTCACTTTTCATGTACAGACGCGGCGCGCCGCGTCTCTACTTTCAGCTTTTCACTTTTATCTTTTCACTTTTCACTTTTTGCGGCTCCCGGGGACTGTTTCGCTAACATTATCCACCCAAACACAAACACGTTACAAAACAGTCCCCCGGCCGCAGATTTTTTACATCCGGCAACTTTTATTCGGTAAGTCTTATTATGTGCTGTGATTTTCCCTCTTCGGGGCAGGTTTGGTTATAAAACGCTTAACGCGGACTAAACTTATCATTTCAGAGGTTCTGGAATACCCAAATATAGAATAAGCAAAAGTCCACGTTTCCGCGCGATTTTGCTCTTATCCTCTATATTTAGAAATTTTCCAGATTCCTGAAATAGAATAAAAGCGGTCAAAATGTTAAAGATCTCAAATCTGCTGCAAAGGTAAAAAGAATTTTTGAAATGCAAAAAAAATGAGTGAAGACCGCGCAAGTGTATCTCTTTTAATAAACCTGTCCATCTCTTCTGTAAAATGTGTACTTAATTTATGCATTTGTTACTTGAATCTACCTTTCACCCTTTTCACCCTTTTTCACTTTATTTTGTTTTCCGCAGAAAAGTCCTAACTTTGTGTGAAATTATTTTGATGCGTAGAATTTTAATCACCGGCATGCTTTTATTTACCTGTTCTGCCTTGTGGGCACAGGAGGTAATCACCGGGCTGTACGTCAACGGGCAGGCCAGGCCGCAACCTGCTTCGGGGCAGGCCGGACTGCTGCGGCTTCATTCGCAGGGCGCCGCATTGCAGGCGTCGTCTTTGCCGGAACTGCCGTTTGTGGACGATTTCGCAGAAGGCGATCCGTTCCCCCGTCCCGACCTGTGGGAAAGCAAGGGGGTATTTGTCAATACGACTTATGGCATCGAAGCGCCGACTGTTGGCGTGGCCACCTTCGACGCGCAGGATGACAGGGGGCATATTTATAAGCATATCGGACAGTCGCCCGCCGGCGCCGACACGCTCGCCAGCCGTATTGTCAACCTGCAGGGAAAAGCCAATGCAGTGCTCAGTTTCTTTTACCAGCCCGGCGGCGCAGGCGATGTGCCGGAAGGCGGCGATTCGTTGAAGCTGGAGTTTTTTTCGACCGGCGGATGGAAAAGCATCTGGGCTGCCGCGGCCAGTGAACGCGAGGACAGCGTAATCGAAAATTATCTATTGTCGGGCGACAGCGTAAGTTATAAAGGGGATGCCATTCACACGAAATTCCGTTATGTGGCCATTGCGGTCGATGAACCGGACTTTTTACACAATGGTTTCCGTTTCCGGTTTGTGAATCTTGCGAGCATGGCGGCAAGTCCCGTGCCGGGGCGCGAAAGCAACTGCGATCACTGGCATATTGATTTTGTGTATCTCAACAGCAACCGTTCGGTAACGGATTCATTGTTGCCCGATGTGGCAATTTGCGAGCCGCAACGGTCGCCGGCGCGCGTTTATTCGTCCGTGCCGGCGCGCCATTTGAACAGCGTTGATGCGCAGCGGCAGCTGTTTGGCGACATGACGCGGTTTACCCTGACGTATCGGAATTTCGGATGGGCAACCAGCAACATCACCCGCCGCTTTGCCATTACGCCGCTTTTCGGCAGCAACTCGTATCCGGAAGAATATTCCGGCGGTTCCGAGAATATTTTTATCGGGCAGAAATTTGTGCGTAATGATTTTGAGTATGACCTGTATGATTTTTCTGCCAGCGGCGATTCGGCGGCATTTGAAATCAAGAGTTACCTGATCACCGACAATCTTTCCGATCCGTTGCGCTCGTCCCTGCGGTATAATGATACGGTGCGCCATGTCCAGGGTTTTTACAATTATTACAGTTATGACGACGGCGTCGCCGAAAACGGTTACGGGCTGTTCGGCACGGGCACGGCTAACGGGCAGGTGGCGGTGCGTTTCACGCCTTACCTGACCGACAGTCTGCGCGCGGTTAACCTGTATTTCAATCTGGCGCGCGACAGCGCCAATGCAAAAAGTTTCCGCATCGTTGTGTGGGCGGATAACAACGGGATGCCGGGTGAGATATTGTCCGGTTCCAAAGTCAGTTCGCCTGTTTTCAGTGACGGATTAAACCGGTTTGTTACCTACAAATTGCCGGAAGCCATTGAAATAAAACGCGGGCAACCGTTCTACGCCGGCTGGATACAGTTGTCCGAAACATTCCTGAACGTGGGGTACGATGTCAACAGCGTACCCGCCGGCGTCAATTTCTACAACATCAACAACACGTGGTATCCCTCGCTGTATGCGGGTGCGCTGATGATCCGCCCGGTATTCGGCAAGGCATCCGAAATTCCCGGCGATGCGGTGCAGCTTGTGCCGGATGCGGTGCCCCCGGCGCCGGACAATATTATTGTCTTTCCGAATCCCGCCGCCGACGTGGTCAACATACGTTATGAGGCGAAAGACGGGAATACCGTCATTCCCGCCGCCTGCCGCATTGATTTGTTCGACATGGGCGGACGGTTCGTGCGAACCGTTACGGCTGCCGGCGGCAATTTTTCCGTACAGGGACTGGAAAACGGGTTGTACGTGCTGCGTGTTTACGAGAACAACCGGTTCAGGGCTGCGCAAAAAATTCTGGTGCA
>JAIRYH010000120.1 GCA_031267855.1 Prevotellaceae bacterium | reverse complement strand
ACGCCGGTAATCGTTGCGCCGGTGCTGCCCGAATACGCGCTGTAACACGTCGTGCCGTTGGAAGTACGGAACGACCGCACCTGCGCCTCGTAAGTCCCGGCGGTGGCTGCCGTGGTTTTCGAAGTGCCCTCGCCGCTCACGCTGCCCTTCCAGTCCAGGCCCGTAGCGCCGGGAGGCACGGTTGCCGTGAAGGTAATCGCCGTGCCCGCACATGCCGGGCCGTCCTGCACCGGCGCGGCGGGAACGTCCGGATCCGCTACCGTTATCGTGCCTTCACCGGAGGAAGTACAGCCGGTTGGGTCTTCAGCCGTTACGGTATAGGTTGTGGAAGCGGATAATGCCTGCGACGTGATGGCAGGCACACCGGTCGTACTGACCGTGCCGCCGATATCCCAGGTATAGGTCGTGGCGGTGGCCGTGCCGCCGACAACGGAAGCAGCGAGGTTGGCGACGGCGTTGTAACAAATCGTCGGCGAATTGACCCCGGTGATTCTTAATTCCGGTACAATGCCATCGGGGTTGTCGGTAGCGTCGGTAATGGCGGTAATGCAACCCGCGTCGAACGTGTTGGCGCCGGTAACAGTAGAACTGCCGGAGTTGTAGGTAATCGTAAACGGTGGCGTACCTTTTAAATCATAGCCGCCGTCGGCCTTCATTTTCGCTTCGGGCGGGTAATTCAGCGCAAAGGCGCACCAGTTGTATTTATCCACGCCGGCGGCAAGGCTCAGCGTTACGGTAACCCCAGCGCTGCCGCTGCCGCCGGAGGTATGCAGCCAGAAACCGCGATTGCCGCTGACGGTGGCAGCGGTGGCACTGCCCGTCGCTGCCGGCAACCCGCCTATTTCGGCGCGCGACCAGCTGCCTGCGGCAGCAGCGTTCTCGACCTTAATGTAATCCACAATCACCCATATTTTATTGTCGTGCGGTTTTTCCGTCCACGCTACGGTGAACGAAATTTGCCTGGCGGTGTAGTCCGCTGCCATATTGGTAATGCTGACCTGCGCACTCATTGTGAGGCTCGCAAGCAGGGCAAAAAAGAAAAGAATTTTAATTTAAAGTTTCAAGGTTTATTCTTCGTACGGCGCAACAAACGGCATACAGGTAACCGGCTCGTCGTTGCCGGAGAAGTAATCGGGCGGAGCGGTCATACAGGCCATCGCTACCGGATCGTCATTTCCTGTAAGGTATGCCGGTTGTTCCGGCCGGTTATCATTTAGGTTACTGCTCCCCATGAGCAGCAAGACAAAAAGATAGATAATTGTTTTCATAAAAATATTTTATTTAAAATTGTTTCATAAGAAGCCATTATGCCGCAGTAAAAATATTTTATTTTAAAACCATGCAACTGATTATAATAACAGCGGCATAATGGCTGTATCGCATGATTGTTCTCTGTTCATTTTTTTTGCGGCTCTTGGGGACTGTTTTGGTAACATTATCCACCCAAACACAAACACTTCGCAAAGCAGTCCCCTTTACCGCAAGCTCTTTTGCATTTCGGCAACTTTTATTCAGGAAGTTTTGTTTCGGAAAGATTGATTCAGGTTAGGAAAGCGAAACGTAAACTTTAACTTATCATTTAAGAGGTTCTCGAATACCTATACAGATTTAAGCAAAAATCCACGTTTCTTTATGTGCAGTTTTGCTTTTATTCATCTGTATAATGAAATTTTCGAGATTTCTTAAATAGAATAAAAGCGATCAAAATGTAAAAGAGCATAATCGGGTACAAAGGCAAAAAGATTTTTTGATATACAAAAAAAGATTTTGATGTATTGACCGGCTGGCGCGTCAGCTAAATCCGTAAATCAAAGCGCCATTTGGGGACTGCTGTCTGTGCTGCGCTTTTTGCATCGATGATTTTTTTGTACCTTTGCGCGCAATGCAACATTGCAAATATTATATTATTCTCATTTTACCGTATTTCTTTCCCCTGAATGCCGATGCGCAAAGCGGAACACATCCGGAGGGTAAAACAGTTCTTGCACGCTTCGATGTTCCGCACGGTTATCAGCGCACCGACACCACGCCCGCTTCCTTTGCTTTCTTTCTGCGGCATTTGCCCCTGCTGCCTTCCGGGACGCCGGTGAAATTCCACGACGGCGCTGCAAACGCCGCCTGCAGTCCGGCAGCCGTCATCGACATGGAAACAGGCGATAAAAATTTACAGCAGCATGCGCAGGCGGTCATGCGGCTGTGGGCGGAGTATCTGTTCGAACAACAGCGATTCCCGGATATACATTTCCATATTGACAACGGGGAACGGATTCCTTACGAACAATGGGCGGAAGGCATGAAACTGGTGATTGACGGCAAAGCCTACTGGACAAAGACCCCCAGCAATCCAAGGCAATACCGGACATTCCGCCGCTACCTGAATTTTATTTTTACCAACAGCAGTTTCCGGACGCTGGCGCAGGACGTTGAATTGAGTACGGCGCCGCATATTGCGCCCGGCGACATGCTGACGCCGGGCAATGATACGGACAGCGTCGTCGTGATGATTTTGGACGCCGCCGTGCACCGGCAAACCGGCGAAATGGTTGTGCTGCTTGTATCCGGCGGCAGTCCGGCCCAGTCCCTGCACGTGCTGCAGAACACAGCCGAAGACCATACGGCCGGGGCATGGTTTCCTGTAAAAAACGGAACCGTCGCTGCCGGCAAAATGTCTTTTTCGACCGCACAGCGCTATCGTTTCCGTTAGCAAGCTATCTTCTGGTTTTAAGCCGGGTTAACCGGTTGCGGCACGAAGCGCTTCCGCCAGCTTATCAATCTGTTTTTGGATTTCCGCATCTTCGATCTTGCCGAACAGCAATTGCGGCGCATTGAGTTTGTGCCCTGCGGGAAGAATGTCGGTTCGCCCCAGCTGCATCCACTCCGCTTTATTTTGCGACAGGATATAACGCAGTTTTTCTACCGTAAACGGCAAAAACGGTTCAAAGGCAATCGTACAGTTAGCGCAGATTTGCAGCGAAATATTTAGAATTGTAGCCACCCGCATCCTGTCGGTTTTTTCCAGCTTCCACGGTTCCGTTTCGGTCAGGTATTTATTTCCAAGGCGTGCAATGTTCATCGCTTCCTTCAGGGCATCGCGGAAATGATAGGCTTCCAGGTACGCTTCCATCGCCTGCCGGATGGCGGGCAGTTCTTTCAGCGTAGCTTCGTCGTAGGTTGTCAGGGCGCTTGCCTCCGGCACTTTCCCGTCAAAATATTTATGCGTAAGCACCACCGCACGGTTCACGAAGTTGCCGAAAATGGCGACCAGCTCACTGTTGTTGCGGGTTTGGAAATCTTTCCACGTAAAATCATTGTCTTTCGTTTCGGGCGCATTGGCGCAAAGCACATACCGCAATACATCTTCCTTTCCCGGAAAATCATCCAGATATTCGTGCAGCCACACCGCCCGGTTTTTCGTAGTGGAAATTTTATCGTCCTGCAGGTTTAAAAATTCATTTGCCGGCACATTGTCCGGCAAGATGAAGCCGCCATGCGCCTTCAGCATGACGGGAAACATGATGCAATGGAAAACAATATTGTCTTTCCCGATAAAATGCACCATCCTGGTATCAGTGTCTTTCCACCACTTTTCCCAGTCGTCGGGGCGCAGTTCAATGGTATTGGAAAGGTAGCCGACAGGCGCGTCGAACCATACATAAAGCACTTTCCCTCCGGCGCCTTCTACCGGCACCGGGATACCCCAGTCGAGGTCGCGGCTCACGGCACGCGGCTGCAGCCCGGCGTCCAGCCATGATTTGCACTGGCCGTACACATTCGTTTTCCAGTCTTTATGCTCTTCCAAAATCCATTGACGCAACCAGGTTTCATACCGGTCGAGCGGCAGGTACCAGTGCCGTGTTTCGCGCAGCACCGGCTTGCTTCCGCTAATCGCCGAGTGCGGGTTAATCAATTCGTCCGGACTGAGCGTAGAGCCGCATTTTTCGCACTGGTCGCCATAGGCATTGTCGTTACCGCATTTCGGGCATGTGCCCGTAATATAGCGGTCGGCAAGAAACTGCCCGGCTTCTTCGTCGTAATACTGCTTCGATGCTTTCTCGATAAACTTCCCGTCGTCGTAAAGCTTCCGGAAAAAATCCGCGGCTGTTTTATGGTGGATTTTTGAAGTCGTGCGCGAATAAATATCAAACGAAATACCGAATCGTTCAAAAGAGTCTTTAATAATAAGGTGGTACTTATCGACAACGTCCTGCGGCGTAATGCCTTCTCTGCGCGCCTTGATGGTAATGGGAACGCCGTGTTCGTCGGAACCGCCGATAAACAGCACGTCGCGACCGCGAAGCCGCAGGTAACGCGCGTAAATATCGGCAGGAACATATACGCCGGCAAGGTGTCCGATATGCACCGGGCCATTCGCATAGGGCAGGGCTGAAGTAACAAGATAACGTTTATAGTCTTTCATGTCATAAGTTTTGAAACGCAAAAGTACGAAAAATTTACGGATTTACAGATTTACAGATTTGGCTGACGCCATTGTGCGCTTGCCGCCATTCAACCTTCAAAATTGTTTAAGG
>JAIRYH010000101.1 GCA_031267855.1 Prevotellaceae bacterium | reverse complement strand
GCATGAATTATGATTTATGAATTATGGGTAGGGGCGCCGCAAGGGCGCCCCTACGGAGGGAATGCGTTGCGTGTAATTGTTCGCTGTTCATTGTTTAATGGCGCAAGCCAATTCTTAATTCTTAATTCTTAATTCCTAATTCTTAACTTGATTCCGGTAGCCCCGAGCAGAATCGAACTGCTATCTAAAGTTTAGGAAACTTCTATTCTATCCGTTGAACTACGAGGCCATTTTCAATTTTGAATGTTGAATTTTGAATTTTGAATGGCTTGCGCCGTTACGCGCTTGCCGCCATTCAACATTCAACATTCAAAATTCAAACTTGATTCGTACGCCCATTTATAGTACATCGCTCCCCAGGTGAATCCGGCGCCGAAGGTGGCGATGATGATGTTGTCGCCTTTTTTGAAGCGTTTCTCAAAGTCCCAGAGCACAAGGGGGACGGAGGCTGCCGAGGTGTTGCCGCGCTTGTCGATGTTGATGAGTACTTTTTTTGCGTCGAGTTCCATGCGGTTGCGCACGGAGTCGATGATGCGGAGGTTGGCCTGGTGCGAGATGAAGTAGTCGACGGTTTCGCCGGTCAGGCGGTTGCGCTGCATGATGGTTTCGATGGCGGCAGACATGTTGGTTACGGCGTGTTTGTAGACGTTGGGGCCGTCCTGCCGGATGAAGTGTTCGTGGTTGCGGACGGTTTCTTCGGTGGGCGGGTACATGGATCCGCCGGCTTTCTGGTAGAGGTACTGTTTGCCGATGCCGTCGGCGTAGAGCGCGATGTCCTGTATGCCGAGGCCGTCGCGGTCGGGTTCGACGAGGGCTGCGGCCGCGCCGTCGCCGAAGAGGGGGCAGGTTTTGCGGTCGGTGTAGTCGACGAGGGACGACATTTTTTCGTTGGCTACTACGATGACTTTTTTGCAGGCGCCGTTTTCTATGAAGTTTTTCGCTATGGTGAGGCCGTAGAGGAAGCCGGAGCAGCCCGCGTTGATGTCGAAGGCGAAGGCGCTGGTGATGCCGGTTTTTCCGCAGATGATGCAGGAGGTGGAGGGGAAGGCCATGTCGGCGGTTACGGTGGGGCAGATGAGGAGGTCGATGGCGCCGGGGGGGGTGTGCGTGTTTTCGAGGAGGCGGGCGACGGCTTTGGCGCCCATTTCCGATACGCCCATTGCGTCGCCTTTGAGGATGTGGCGTTCGCGGATGCCGGTGTGTTCTACGATCCACTGGTCATTGGTGTCGACCATGCGGCTGAGTTCGTCGTTGGTGAGGATGTAGTCGGGGAGGTAGCCTCCGATTCCCGTGATGGCTGCGGTTATTTTCATGTTGTTTATCCGTGTGTCTGTATGCTTTCAGTTTAGGGCTTCCCTGATTTTGGCGGCCAGCTGTACCTGTATGGCGCGTTCGGTTTGCAGGATCATGTTGGTAACCGCCAGCGGCGTGGAGGCTCCGTGGCCGATGATGATGGGGGCGTTGACGCCCAGCACCGGCGTGCCGCCGTAGAGTTCGTAGTTGAAGCGGTTGAAGAATGCGTCGTCGATGTTCCGTTTTTTTGCCATCCGGTACATGGCTTCGGCCTGTTTGAGGACGATGTTGCCCGCGAAGCCGTCGGTGACGATGACGTCGGCGTCTTTTCCGGAAAAGAGGTTGTGCGCTTCGATGTTGCCGGCGAAATGGAAGTCGGCGGAGTTTTTCATGAGTTTGAATGTTTCCCGGGCAACGAGGTTTCCTTTTTCTTCTTCCGCGCCGATGTTGAGGAGGGCTACGCGCGGTGTGTCCAGCCCGTTCATGAGGTGGGCGTAGATGCTTCCGAGGATGCCGTACTGGTAGAGGACTTCGGGCTTGCAGTCGGCGTTCAGTCCGACGTCGAGGATGAGGGCGCGGCCGCCGGTGAGGAGGGGGGCGTCGCCGGCGATGGCCGGGCGGATGATGCCTTCGACGGGGTGGATGGTGTACATGGCGCCGGCCAGCATGGCGCCGGTGCTTCCGGCGCTGGCGAAGCCGTCAATAGTTTGTTCCGCGAGGGCTTTGAAGCCGACTACGATGCTTGAGTCCGTTTTTTGTTGAAATGCTTTTGCCGGGTGGTCGCCCATTTCGATGACTTCGGATGTGTGGACGATTTCAAACCGGGAGTGGTCGAAGCCGGCGTTTTCGCAATAGTCTGTAATCTGCCGGCGGTCGCCGAAAAGTACCAGCTGTGCGTCTGCTCCGATGCGGGGGCAGGCGTCGATGGCGCCCTGTACGATATTGTTGGGGGCAAAGTCGCCGCCCATGATATCTATACCGATTCTCATGCGAGAGAGGTTTTAGTTGGTTTGTTCGATGATCTGCTTGCCGCGGTAGTAACCGCATTCCGGGCATATACGATGGTAGATCACGGTGGCTCCGCAGTTGGAGCAGGTTGCCAGGGTGGGCATTTCGGCTTTATCGTGGGTGCGGCGTTTGTTGCGGCGCTGTTTGGAAATTTTATGCTTCGGATGTGCCATTTTTAATTAAAATTAAGGTTTTTATTGTCTGTTTATTTTTGTTGTTTATTTTTGTTCGCTGCTCATTTCTTTCAGGCGTTCCGCCATTTCCCTGTTGCATGTTCCTTCGGGATGGACGCGGCGGAGCGGCAGGCTGAGGATGATGCTGTCATAAAGGTAGGGCGCCATGTCCAGTTCGTTGCTGCCGTCGGTTACCCACAATGTATCGTCGTCGCGGGTAAGGGATTCGTCGCTGCTGCCGTCGGTAAATTCGACTGTCGGCGCGGCTTGGAACCGTACCGGCAGCGACAGGTCGTCGAGGCATCGGTCGCACGGGGTCGTTACGCTGCCGTCGATGTGAACGCTTAGCTGTAAAAAATTGTTTTTCTTCTCCACGCTTACGCCGGCTTGCAGTTGTCCGTGCTGTATTTCGCTGTTTTCAAAGTCTGCGAAAAAAACGTCGCCCAATTCAAAGGAATAGGTTTGGATACCTGCCGGCAGCCCATTGACTGCTATATTGTACAAGCGTTTATTTTTCACGTTTACTTTAAAAAAATGGCTTGCAAAGGTAGTATTATTTTTTTGAATTTACAAACGGGTTTTAACAGGTGCATTCCAAATGTAGGAATTAGGAATTAGGAATTAGGAATTTGCGGCAAGCGCAGCAGCAGGAGCGCGGCGCGCGCGGAACCCCCTGCTTCCTTCTTATCCGTTTATCCGTTCATTATCGCTGAAAAAACAGCGATTAAAAAAAGATTTGGACATTGCGGAATAGAAAACGGTTTATAAACAGTAGTGTTTTTTTATATTTTATTTTATGATTTACAATCATTTTTAACTGTTACTTATAAAAAATAGTAAAAAGGACGCTTTTTTATTTTGATTTATTAAAAAAAAAGATTATTTTTGTGAAAATTGTAATTAAACTTTTTAAATTACTTATTATGGCACTCAAAGGAGCAATAGAGGTAAATACCGAGAGGTGTAAGGGATGTGGCGTGTGCATAGTCAATTGTGCTGCCGGCGTCATTGCGCTTAATAAAAACGTAAATGCAAAAGGCTACCACTATCTCTATATGAACAATCCCGATGCCTGTACCGGCTGCATCAACTGCGCTACGGTTTGCCCTGACGCCTGCATCACCGTTTATCGCGTAAAGATTTAAAGTCAATAACAACAAAATAGCAAACAGCAAAAATGGTAAACAATACGATACTTTGTAAAGGAAACGACGTGATTGCCCTGGCGGCTATCCGCTGCGGCTGCGACGGCTACTTTGGCTATCCTATCACTCCGCAATCCGAGGTGATGGAAAAACTGATGGAAGAAAAACCGTGGGAAACTACCGGCATGGTCGTGTTGCAAGCCGAGAGCGAAATAGCTTCTGTCAATATGCTGTATGGCGGCGCGGCATGCGGAAAGAAAGTAATGACGTCTTCGAGCAGCCCCGGCGTGAGCTTGATGTGCGAAGGTTTTTCCTATCTTGCCGGCGCCGAGTTACCCTGCTTAATCGTAAATGTCGTGCGCGGCGGTCCCGGGCTGGGCACCATCCAGCCGGCGCAAAGCGATTATTTCCAGGCGGTGAAAGGCGGCGGACACGGCGACTACCATTTTATTGTGTTGGCGCCCGCATCGGTGCAGGAGATGAACGATTTTGTGGATATTTCCTTTGATTTGGCATTCAAGTACCGCAACCCTGTAATGATTTTAGCCGACGGCATCATCGGGCAAATGATGGAAAAAGTGGCACTGAGCCCCATGAAGCCACGCCGGACAGACGACGAAATAAAAGCAATGTCGGGCGCCTGGGCAACCACCGGCAAGACCCCCGACCGCAAAGAGCATGTCATTACATCGCTTGCCATGGATGCGGCGGTGGCTGAGAAATTCAACGAGAAACTGCAAGAAAAATATAATACCATCCGTGCAAATGAAGTACGGTTGGAAAAAATAAAATGCGACGATGCCGAATACCTGCTTATTGCCTACGGCGCGATGGCGCGCATTTGCGAAGAAACGGCAGATATGGCGCGCGCGCAGGGCATCCGTTTGGGATTGCTGCGCCCCGTCACGCTGTTTCCTTTCCCTGTGCCGCAAATAGCCGAACTGACGCCGCAACTGAAAGGTATCCTTTCCGTCGAACTGAGCGCCGGACAAATGGTGGAAGACATCCGCCTGGCGGTAGGCGACAAAACACCGGTGGCGCACTTCGGCCGTCTTGGAGGCATCGTGCCTGCGCCCGACGAAGTGCTGGCCGCATTAAAAAAGGAATACCTGCAAAATTAAAAATAACCAGCGGAAATCAAACGAAACGTATGAACGTACAAGAAATCATAAAACCGGAAAATAAAGTGGA
>JAIRYH010000041.1 GCA_031267855.1 Prevotellaceae bacterium | reverse complement strand
CTCATAACTCATAATTCATAACTCATAATTCTGTAAATTTGAAATGTCGATATCTACTTCTACCGCTTTGCCGATAGCTTTCAGTGCAATGTAGTGCAGCAGTACGCCCGATTTTTTTTTGTCTTTCCTCATGGCTTCCCGCAGGTCGCCGGCCTCGACGGTCAGGTTTACCGGCAGGCGGAAACGTTTCAGGAGCCCGGTAATCCGGAGGGTGTCGGCGGCCGAAAGCCACCCCTGCTGCTGCGAGAACCTGGCGGCATGCACCAGCCCGATGCTCACGGCCTCGCCATGCATGATGTTTTTTACCGTGCGTTCAATCGCATGCCCCAGCGTATGTCCCAAATTCAATTTGCGGCGTTCGCCCTTTTCTTTTTCGTCGCTTGCCACGATGTCCAGCTTGATTTGCACGGCGCGGCGGATCATTTCGCCCAGCGCCGGTTCTTTTCTGCTCAGTATGTCGCCGGCATGCTGTTCTATAAATTCAAAGAGCGCGGCGTCGGCTATCAGCGCGGCTTTTATCACTTCCGACATGCCGGCATTGAACACGCGTTCGGGCAGCGTGGAAAATACACCGGTCGTGCACAGCACAAATTCCGGCTGCGTAAACGTGCCCGTAATGTTTTTATAGCCGCCCACGTTGACGCCGTTTTTCCCGCCCAGCGCCGCATCTGCCTGTGCCAGCAGCGTGGTGGGGATAAACCCGAAGCGCACGCCGCGCATGTAGGTCGAAGCCAGAAAACCGGTAATGTCGCACACAATGCCGCCGCCAACGCCCAGCAGGAAGAGGGTGCGGTCGGCTTCCCGCTGCAATAGGTCCAGCGTGAGCTTTTCGACTGTTTCCAGCGTTTTCACCGCTTCTGCCGCCTGTAGGGTGAGGAACGGGACGGCCGGGAAGTGCTGTGTAAACCATTCCCGCACCTGCGCATCCACCACGGCGACGACCGGAACGCCGGCCGGGACATATTCCGGCAACTGTTCCGGCGCCAGGCCTGTTACTACCGAACCGAATTTTGTTATCATATCCGTCAAGGTTTTAAAGTCCGGAATTTAATTGCCGCCCCCGTGCACCGGCGCCGGGAAACCGCGTTGCCGCATGGCTTCAAATGCAAGGATGGCGGTGGATACCGACACATTCAGGGAGTCAACCTGTCCGCGCATGGGGATTTTTATGCGCCTGTCGGCGCGTTGCATCCAGCCGCCGCTGAGCCCCCGGGCTTCGGAGCCCATCACAATGGCGCAGGGCGCGGTAAAATCCGCCTCGTGATACCATTGCGTGGCGGTCAATTCCGCGGCATAGCTCACTATCCGCTGCGAGCGCAGCCATGCCGCAGCGGCTGCCGCATCGCTGACGGCCACCTGTTGCGTAAATACGCTCCCCAGGCTTGACCGGATAACATTCGGGCTGTAAATATCGGCGAGGGGGTCGCATACGATTACCGCATCCGCGTTTGCCGCGTCGGCAGTACGGAGCATGGCGCCCAGGTTGCCCGGTTTTTCCACGGCTTCCGCCACAATGATAAACGGATTGTCCGACAGTTTCAGCCCGTCCAGCGTGCCGGTACGGGCATGCGCCACGGCCAGCAGGCCGCCGGAATCTTCGCGGCAGGCTGCTTTTTCAAACGCCTCTTTGGTTATCGCAAGTGTTGCAGCCGTGTTGCCGGTATGTTCCGCAAACGCCACGGCATCGGGCATGGCCGCACAAAAGAAAAGCGTATGGATGCGGTAGCCCGCCGCCATTGCCATGGTGATTTCACGGTATCCTTCTACCACAAACAGGCCCTGTCTGCGCCGCTCGCGCGACTTTGCCCGCAGTTCGCAAACCGCCTTTATCCGTTTATTTTGCAAAGAGGCTATCATTGATGTGCTGATGTGCCGGCGCCAATGTGCGCTTGCCGCAATTCCTAATTCCTAATTCTTAATTCCTAATTCATATTTCAGGCTCATGTCCAGGCTTTTTATTTGATGGGTGAGGGCGCCGACCGATATAAAATCAACGCCACATTCGGCATAGTCCCTGATCGTTTGCAGGGTAATGCCTCCCGACGATTCCGTTTCATATTTCCCGGCAATCAGTCCGACGGCTTTGCGTGTATCGTCGAGGGAAAAATTATCCAGCATAATGCGCTGCACGCCGCCGGTGCGCAGGACGGTCTTAACGTCGTCCAGCGTGCGTACTTCAATTTCAACAGCCAGCTTCCGGCTTGTGCGTTCCAGATATGCCCGCACATTATTCAGTGCCTTCTCCACGCCGCCGGAAAAGTCAATGTGGTTATCCTTTATCAGGATCATGTCGAACAGTCCCGTCCGGTGATTTTCGCCGCCGCCGAGCCGCACCGCCAGTTTGTCGAGCATGCGCATGCCCGGCGTTGTTTTCCGCGTATCGAGCACCCGTGTTTTCAAGCCGTCCAGTTGTTTTACGTATGCGGCTGTCTGCGTTGCCACGCCGCTCATCCGCTGCATCATGTTCAGCACAGTGCGTTCCGCCTGCAAGAGGGAATGCACGGCGCCTTCGACATGAAAAGCCACGTCGCCCGCCTTTACCGGAGCGCCGTCGGCTATTGCGGCCGTCATGACGGCAAGCGGGTCAATCATGCCGAAGACCCGCCTTGCCGCTTCCACGCCGGCAAGTATGCCGTCCTGCTTTACCAGCAGTTTCATTTTCCCCTGCGCTGCCGCCGGAATACAAGCTTTTGAAGTGTGGTCGCCGTCGCCGATATCTTCGGCGATGGACAATTGAATAAGCCTGTCGACAAGTTCTGCCTGCCGGTGCGCTCCGCCCGCCGGGACGCCATTCATGGATGGTTCACTGTTCATTATTTTCTACCCGCAGTTGTTGAATTTTCAATTCTTTGTTTTCGCCCTTAATAAATACCGTTACACGCAGGTTTTTTCCGTCTTTCGTTTGCAGGTCGCCAATGGCGTACTTCACGGTTTGCCTGTTGCTGCTGTGCTTGAAAGTAAACGCTGCCGGCGGATGCTTTTCAAAAAAAACCTTCAATACCATTGTCGCCTGCGCCTTGCTGTAGATGCCTTCTTCGCCGAGCACGCTACATTCCAGCGTATTTGCAAAATAAGCCGCAACGGCAGCGGCGTTGCCGTTGCGCATGCCTTCTTCAATAGCGTCGAACGACGCTTTATCATTACTGTCCTGCGCAGCTGCCGGCAGCGACAGGCAGGCGATTAAAAGCAGCATGCAATATTTTTTCATAACGGACGATTTTAGTAAGTGCCGGCTGCAAAGGTACAAAAAAAGATTAACGGCGGCTGACAGGTGAGGCCGCCTGCAATCCCCATTTTAAATTTTGAAATCTTTAACTATCTTTGCAGCCGGTTTACGCTCTTTTACATTTTTGACGCTTTTATTCGATAATTTGGAATCACGAAAATTTCATGCATAAAGAATAAAACAAAAGCCATTAAATAAACGTGGATTTTGCTTATTTTATGCATGGGTATTCGTGAACCTCAAATTATCATAAGTAAAATTTACGTTTCATATTTTATACTTGACAGGGAACTACGAACAATGAAATTTATGAAAAAGATATTTCCGGTTATCACCTCATTCCTGTGCATGACGGGCCGCCCGGTTGCGCAGACCGTTACCGTTATGCCGCTGACGGTAGATTATGCAACCCGTACCGTCATATTCCGCGTCGAATGGAGCGGGACGACCACGCCTGCCGGCAAGGTATGGATTGACTTCTGCCGGGTAAACGGCACTGCCCCCGGCGCGTTTTCGCCCGCGGGCACCACGAAGGTTGCGGCAGCAGCGGACGGCGGCAGCGTGGACGAAGCGTCATTAAACGGGCGGGGCTTTTTTGTTACCGCCAGCCCGACGGCCGTTTACGTTACGCCGGGCGTTCGATGCCGCGAATGTTGGACAGGGTGGCTGGTATCGAACCGGTGGTGTGGGTGCAGGCCTGACGTGGTGTAGGGTGGTACACAGCACCAGTGCAAGCGTGAGCACCAGTGCTGCGTATGCCTTCGGCAGACCTTTGCGTTGCGTCCGTTAGCTGTAAGGATAACTGTAAAAACAACCGGTTTCTTTTATAAAAATATTATCCATTTTTAAAGTGGGTGGATAATATAGTTTGGTAGACTTGGAAGAAACCGGTTTTTTTAATGACTTTGTTGCAGCAACTTCCCTAACTTCTTTCAACTTCTTTCACTTTCAACTAATGAAATAATATGCGTATATTTGCAGGAAAATAAAGGCAATTTCTAATGACAAAAGAACAACATCTTGATTATTGGATAAACACTGCGGAAGAAGACTGGATTTCCGTAGAAGCATTGTTCGACCGGAAGCGTTATCAGCATTGCCTGTTTTGGGCGCATTTAACGCTTGAAAAATTGGCCAAAGCCATTTGGGTAAAATATCATGAGGCAAATTTGCCGCCTAAAATTCATAATATTACATGGCTGCTGGATAATTCCAATGTTGATTTAGGCAAAGACAGAATGGAATTTTTGGCAAATTTCAACGACTTCCAATTATCAGGACGCTATCCGGATTATCTGAATAAAATATACAAAGTCTGTACCGAAAGTTTTACCATCGGAGAACTGGCAAAAGTTAAGGAAATAAGAACATGCTTACTCGAAATGCTGCAATCAAAATAGCCGAAGACTATGCACGGGAGATAGAGGCACAAGGCGTTCATCTGGACGCTGTCATCCTGTTCGGCTCATTCGCCAGAGGTACGCAACACGAATGGTCTGACATTGACCTGGCATTGGTCGCCGACGAATTTACAGGATTGGGATTTATAGACAAAAAGCTATTTCCTTACATTGGCATAAAACAGCCTTACCTTCGCATCGAATCAAAAACGTACCCTACCGAATATTTCCGGACAGGAGACCCGTTCATTGAAGAAATCAAAAGAGAAGGCATCGTGATAAAAACGAAAAACTGATATAATCCGGCATCAAGAACTAAGAGTTAAGAACTAAGAACTAAGAGTTGGCTGGCGCCAGCCAACTCTTAGTTCGTAGTTCTTAGTTCTTCACTTGATTTTCCGCAGCCGCATGAATTTCGGCGTTACTTCCACGTACTCGTCTTCCTGGATATATTCCAGCGCTTCTTCGAGGCTGAAAACGACGGGCGGGGCGATGTTCATCTTCTCGTCGGAACCGGAAGCGCGCATGTTGGTCAGTTTTTTTGTCTTGCACAAATTGAGGGCAAGGTCGCCGGCGCGGGTATATTCGCCCACCACCTGTCCGGCATAGATTTCATCGCCCGGCGCCACGAAGAATTTCCCGCGATCCTGCAGCTTGTCGATGGCGTAGGCAATCACCGTGCCGGTTTCCATAGCCACGAGCGAGCCGCTGGTTCGCTGTTCGATTTCGCCCTTGTAGGGTTCAAAGCCCTTGAAGCGGTGCGCCACCACCGCTTCGCCCTGCGTGGCGGTGAGCAGGTTGCTGCGCAGGCCGATCAGCCCGCGCGACGGAATGTCGAAGTCGAGGTGCATCCGTTCGCCGCGGTGCTCCATGTGCAGCAGTGCGCCCTTGCGGCGGGTGGAGAGTTCGATGGCCTTGCCCGCCATGCCTTCCGGCAGGTCGACGGTGAGGTGTTCCACCGGCTCGCAGCGTACGCCGCCGATGTTTTTATCGATCACTTTCGGCTGCCCCACCTGCAGCTCGTATCCTTCGCGGCGCATGGTTTCGATGAGCACGCTCAGGTGCAGCACGCCGCGGCCGTAAACCACGAACGAGTCGGCGGTGGAGCCGTTGCGGATGCGCATGGCGAGGTTCTTTTCCAGCTCCCGTTCGAGGCGTTCCTTCAGGTGGCGCGAAGTAACGAACTTCCCGTCGCGCCCGAAGAACGGCGAATCGTTGATCGTAAACAGCATGCTCATCGTCGGCTCGTCCACGGCGATGGGCGGGAGCTGTTCGGGGCGGTCGCAGTCGGCGACGGTATCGCCTATTTCAAAGCCTTCGATGCCCACCAGTGCGCAGATGTCGCCGCAGAGCACTTCCCCGCGCCTGGTTTTTTCCAGCCCTTCAAAGGTCATCAGCTCCTTGATTCTGGTTTTCTCCACGGCACCGTCGCGTTTCATCAGCGACACGTTCATGCCCGGCCGCAGCGCCCCGCGCGTGATGCGTCCGATGGCAATGCGGCCTACATAGGGCGAATATTCCAGCGAGGTAATGAGCAGCTGCGGCGTGCCCGCCACTGCCGGCGGCGCGGGGATTTCCTCGAGGATCGTATCGAGCAGCGGCGTGATATCGGTCGCCGGATGCCGCCAGTCGCGCGACATCCAGCCCTGTTTGGCGCTGCCGAAGACCGTCTTGAAGTCCAGCTGTTCTTCGGTAGCCTGCAGGCTGAACATCAGGTCGAACACCTGCTCGTTGACTTCATCGGGGCGGCAATTGGGCTTGTCCACCTTGTTGATGACCACGATCGGCTTTTTGCCCAGCGCCAGCGCTTTTTGCAGCACAAACCGTGTTTGCGGCATCGTGCCTTCAAAGGCATCGACCAGCAGCAATACGCCGTCCGCCATGTTGAGCACGCGCTCCACCTCGCCGCCGAAATCGGCATGACCCGGCGTGTCGATAATATTTATCTTGCAGTCTTTATAAGGCACCGATACGTTCTTTGCCAGGATGGTAATGCCGCGTTCGCGTTCCAGGTCGTTGCTGTCGAGGATCAGTTCGCCGTGTTTTTCATTGTCGCGGAACAGTTTTCCCTGTAAAATCATGCGGTCGACCAGGGTGGTCTTGCCGTGGTCAACATGCGCGATGATCGCGATATTTCGTATTTTCTGCATAAATCATTTTTAAAAAGGAGTGCAAAGGTAAGAAAAGAATTAGGAATTATGAATTAAGAATTAAGAATTGGCTGGCGCCGGCAGCGCAGTTGAGAGTTGAGAGTTGAAGGGCGAAAGTTGAAGGTTGAATGGCGGCAAGCGCGCAATAGCGTCAGCCATTCAACCTTCAACATTCAGCCTTCAACATTGTTTTGCGCGCAGGGGCGCACCTGCGTGTGCGCCCTGTATTCGGGCAATCATTTCGGGCGACCGCGGAATGCGGGCCGACCGCAAGGTTCACCCCTACGGTGTGCACCGTATTCGCATACTTGCAACTCGTGTTGCAGGTGTCCTGCAGGGCTGCGGGGCGGTTGCAACATGTGTTGCAGGGGGAATTTCGCCCGGCGGGACGGTTGCAACATGTGTTGCAAGGGGCATTAAGTATATGCCAGCGCCGCCGCTACATTCAACCTTCAAAATTCATAATTCAAAACTGGTTATACCAGCACCTTCAGGGCGAGGGGCAGGACTTCCACGTCCAGGATTTTTCCCATGTGGCACGATTCTCCGTCGAAGTGCACGTAATCTTCCCGGGGGCGTTCGACGGTAATGTGCCGGCCATGGAAGGTTTCCACAAACGGCGCCATGTGGATGGTTTTGGTGAACAGCAGCGGCAGCATGAACGGCGCCGCCAGTCGTGGAAAATCTTTCCAGACCACGATGTCCAGCTGCCCGTCGCTGCAGCGGGCAAGCGGTGCGATGTAGGCGTTGTTTCCCCATTGCGAAGCGTTCGCGAAGGTTATCAGGAAGGCCTTGCGGGTGCACGCGTGTCCGTCTGTCCGGATCACGTATTCCTGCGGCCTGTACTGCAAAAACCTGCGGGTCGAAAGCGATATGTAGGTCGATATGCCGCGGCGGTCGCCGTGGTTGAAGAGGTGTCCGATCAGGGCATCAAAGCCGATGCCTGCGGTGCAGAAAAACAGCTGTCCGTTAATCCGGGCGGCATCAATGGCGTGTATGTGGAAGTGTGTGATT